>CBRGMI010000126.1:0-5469 GCA_967797495.1 uncultured bacterium | reverse complement strand
TAGCCCTGAATTCGCTCGATCTCACGCGACCGACGCGTCGAACGGGGTCCTGATTCGGATACCGACCCCCTCCGACGCTCGCGAGCCAGGCGGGCGATTCCCCGTGGACGGGGAAGCATCAAGCTATTCGGATGTAGACGTTATCCCCGCCCGTGGCGTGAGGGAAGTTGATGATGTCTTGGACGTTCAGTCGAACGCCTTCCTCAGCGCTGCCGGGGACGTGATCTCCGATCACGCAGAAGACCGTGAGTATCGCCGGGATCTGCAACGCGGTGCCGGTGGGCGTCACCTGCACCATCATCGACACCTTGCCGCCGCAGAGGTCCGGGGGGAGGGGGTCTCCGAAAAGGACACCGCAGCCGTAGGACTGGTAGGTCAGCAGGGACTTGGCCGACCATGTGCCAGAGGCAAGGACCGTTCCCGCGCTGTTTCGATGAACGAACTCTCCCTCGGCTTCCACCGAGTTCGGAAACACCGAGAACTCTCCTTCGCCGGTGATGGCAACCGTGTCCCCGTTCGGGGCCACCGCCGTGTTGGGCTCTTCCAACAGGAGCAGGAAGGTCTGGGTCTCACTAGCTGCAGAGGCAGGCAAAGAGACGGCCAGGCAGATCGCGACGGTGAAGACGGCAGCGAGTACGGACCGCACTTTCATCGGCCACCTCCCAGGGGCGCTCAGGTCCTCGAAGGTGCATTCCAACACAGCCCGCGTCTTCCAGGAAGGTGTGTGCTGTGGCAACAAGGTGGTTGAACTGCGGCCAACTCCTGCTGGTGAACGTCCGGGTACGTCTGCGTCAGGGCGCGGAGGCGGTTCCGCCACGCGAGCCGTCGTCCCCTCCCGGCTCCACCAGGCTCGCCACCGCCGCCCGGACCTCCGAGCTGCGGATCCAGTGACGCCGGCCCGTGATGAAGTCCACGACGTCGTTGATCGAAAGGACGTAGGCCTTCGGGAAGCGCAGGGGGGAGCGTGAGACGGAGGCCCGCGAGGCGACCACAACCGCCTCCACCCACTCGTCGATGCCGGCCTCAAGGAGGTGTTGGCGGACCTGCCCCGCGGCACCCCGCGCCTGCCGCAACACTTGTTCGGCGGGCTTCCCGTTGCTGTAGAGCTGTCCTCGTTTGCGATAGAACGACCCCCGCCAGGCCTTCGTCTCGAGCGCGAACACGCCGGTGGGGCCGATGACGACGTGGTCGACGTCCCCGTGTCCCGTCGCGACGCCATGCAGGACCCAGTACGAGGACGGCAGCGCGGCCAGGGCCTCCGCGACCGCCTCTTCACCGAGGATCCCGCTTCGGAGGTTCTCGGGATCGAGGGCCCGGCCCTTCCCCGCCAGGCGTTCCAGGACGAACAGGAGCCCGATCGCCGGGAAGATCGTCGGCCACCACCACGCGCCCATCAGGGCGAGAACGCCCGCGGCCGCGACCGTCGCCCCGAAGACGGCGATCCGCAGGCGTAGCTGCGACCTCAGAAACTCGGCGGGCTCAGGCACCTATGTCTCATCGGCCGGTCGGGCCCGCCGGTGAAAGCGCAGGCACGGCATTGCCTCCAAATCGACATTCCAACGATCGGCCGGCTCGCCCCGGCGAGGCGGCTGGAGCTCTCCGCTAAGCGGTGCCAGGGATGCTCGGCCGTGCGCCTCGTGGGATCGGAGCGTTTGCCGCGTCCGTCAGGAAGGGGCGAAGATGCGCCCCGTGGAGGCTCCGGACACCGACAAACCGAGACCCCGAACAACGACGGCCTCCTCTCCGAACCCATCCCCTTCGAGGGTCGGCTGGACCGCCAGGGCGACCGCGTGGCTCGCTCGGATCGGCGCCGATCCCCGGGACGACGAGGAGCTGCGCCAGAGGAAGGCGCTCCTCGTCCTGATCGCCGTCTTGATCCTGCCGCTTTCTCTCGTATGGGGCAGCCTCTACCTCGCCTTCGGCTCGCCGGTCGGGATCCTTCCGTACATCTACTTCGCCGTGTCGCTCGGCTCGTTGGTGATCTTCGCGCGAACCCGAAACTTCCGATTCCTCCTGCTCACCCAACTCCTCGACATCCTGATCATGACGACGGTCGGGATGATGTTGGTCGGTGGGTTCCTTCCCTCCGGAGGGGTCGGGTTGTGGGGCATCCTTGCTCCGCTCGGAGCGCTCGTCTTCCTCGAGGTGCGTCAGGCTGTCCGTTGGTTCGCCGCGTTCCTCCTGATCTTCCTGCTCCTGGGCATCGCGGGCGAGGTGCTGTTCTCGGACGCGGATCTCCCGGTCGGGTTCACCAGCACGATGCTGGCGTTGAACGTCATCGGTGCTGCCTCCGTCGCCTTCACGCTCCTCGCCGTCTTCGCTCAGCAGCGCAACACGGCGTTGACGGCGCTCCGAGCCGAGCAGGACAGGTCCGAGGCCCTCCTGTTGAACATCCTGCCGCGCCCCATCGCCGAGAGACTGAAGGCCGCCACCGGGACGATCGCCGACCACTTCGACGCGACCACCATCCTGTTCGCAGACGTCGTGGACTTCACCCCGCTCGCGCAGGGCCTCCCTCCCGTCGAGGTGGTCGGCATCCTCGATCATCTCTTCTCCCACTTCGACGCACTCGTCGAGCGGCACGGGCTCGACAAGGTCAAGACGATCGGCGATTGCTACATGGCCGCCGCCGGCGTCCCGGATCCGCATCCGGATCACGCGCGCAGGGCAGCGCTCCTGGCGCTGGACATGCGAGACGAGGTCGCGACGTCGGCGGTCGCCGGCCGGCCGGGTCTCGAGCTGAGGATCGGCATCAACTCGGGGCCGGTCGTCGCCGGGGTGATCGGCACGAAACGGTTCCTCTACGACATGTGGGGCGATGCCGTGAACACGGCGAGTCGGATGGAGTCGCAGGGAGCACCCGGTGAGATCCAGATCACGCGCGCCACGTACGAGCTGTTGAAGGACGAGTTCGACTGCAGGCGACGGGGAACGGTCCAGGTCAAGGGCAAGGGCCAGATGGAGACGTGGTACCTCGTGGGGCCCCGATCGGACGACCGTCGAAAGGAGAGCGGCGGCGAGTCGGCGGCGGGGGCCCACCACCAAGACCGCGGGTAGATCCCTCGGTTCGATGTCGATGCGAGCGGCGGCACCCGCCTCCGGAGGTGCGCCGGCCGGAACCCGAGGCTTCCCCAGGGTGTATCCGGGTGTATCCGCGGTGAGGAACGGAGGATCCCCACATGGGCCTCGGGCAGCGTCGGTGGCTTGTCGCTTTGGTCACGTTCCTGGCAGCAACGGCGGTGTCGTGCACGACATCGTCGCCCTCGGCCGGCGACGGATCGCCGACGGAGCCCTCGGCCACGGACGCGGCGTCGGAACCATCGAGATCGCCGGTCGATTCACGCGAGCCGGTCGTGAGAGGGACGCCGATCGACGTCGCCTCCCTCACCGGCCGCATCGTGCTGTCGTCCGAGGACGACGTGTTCACGGCCAACGCCGACGGCACGGGCGTTCGCCGAGTCACACGGAAACGAGGTCCCGAGTTCGACCCGGCATGGTCGCCCGACGGGGAGCGGATCGTCTACCGGGACTCGCGTCGCGGCATCAACGAGGACGACGAGATCTACGCGGTGCGCGCCGATGGCACGGGCGCGATGAACCTCACGAGAGACCCGGGGAACGATTGGGGGCCGGACTGGTCCCCCGACGGCCGGACGATCGTGTTCAACTCCGATCGCGACGGGCTGCCGATGGGCGGGTTCCTGATGGACCCCGACGGATCTCATGTCCGTCGGATCCCGACGGACGCCTATGTCGAGTACCCGGCCTGGTCGCCGGACGGAACGCGCATCGCCTTCATGGGCGGGACGAGCGCGAGCGAGTACGACATCTGGGTCGTGGATACGGACGGGTCGAACCTGACCCGGCTCACCGACTCACCCGGCCCCGACGGGTGGCCCGCCTGGTCGCCGGACGGCACCCGGGTGGCGTTCAGCACTGTACGGGACGACTGCGACTACTCGGATGCTCCGGACTGCCGGTCCACCGGCGACATCGGACCGCATCACGACGTCTGGATCGTGAACGCGGACGGGACCGGACTGAGCAGGGTCACGCCCGAGTTCGGTCAGTTCATGACGTGGTCCCCGGACGGGAAGTACCTGCTCGTCTCCGGGTACGACCTGTACGTGATCCGACCGAACGGCACCGGCCGCGCGTCCCTTCACCTCGAGGGGCTCCGGGGCGGCCTACTCCCCGACTGGATCGACCCCGATCCCGTGGTCGATCCCTAAGGTGGAAGGTGCTCTTCGGCCCAGCGACTGATCTGTGCGAGGGCGGGCAACAGGGCTCGGCCGGCGTCGGTGAGGGCATAGGTCACGGACAGGGGCGGCCCCTCCGCGACGGCGCGGGTGATGAGACCGGCGTCGGTGAGCTCGCCGAGCCGATCCGAGAGCACCGAGTCGCTGATCCCCTCGACCGCTCGCGCGAGCGCCCGGAAGCCGGTCGGCCCTCCGCTCAACGTCCCCAGCAGCACTCCCGTCCAGCGTTTGCCGAGCAGATCGAAGGCGCGCATCAGCGATCCGTCCGCGCGTCCGCACGCCTCGGCGTCCAGACGCGGTAGCTGCTTGGTGGATCGGCTCATGGGGAATAAGACTAGCAGACTCCTAGTTGCTAGCGGGATAGAAGTGATCCCCCCACCCGAAGGGAGATGAGGACCATGCGGCAACCTGTCGAGGAGACATCGCGAGACGCGATCCTCGTGGAGGACGCGCACGTGCGGCCGATGATGGGCTTCGAGATCCTCGAGCCCCTGCCGACGCGGAGCGTGCCCTACGAACGGCTCGATCCGTTCATCCTGGTCCACGAGGCTCGCTTCCGGCTCTCCGAGCTCCAGGACGTCGACACCAAGCATCCCCACCGGGGGTTCGACAACCTCTGGTACATCCTCCAGGGCTCGGCCAGCACCGGCCACAGCACGGGACCAGGAGGAACGATCGAGCGGGCTCGACTGCCCGAGGGCGCGCTCCTGGCGCTCAGGACCGGACGTGGCGCGTGGCACGCCGAGGCGATCGGCGCGGAGCAGCGCGAGGAGGGTCTGGGCGACACCGAGTGGCGGAGCGTGCTGTTCTGGGTGAACCTCGCTCGGAAGGACAAGCAGGCGGAGCCGAGCGCACGGGTGCTGTTGCCGGAGCAGATGACCGTTCGGAAGGACGGGGACGCGACGGTCCGGGTGCTGGTCGGCGAGGGTTCCCCGGTGGAGCTCGGAACACCCGCCACGGTCCTCGACGTCGGGTTCCCCGATGGCGGCGAGGTCACGACGCCCGTCCCGCCCGACTACCAGGGCTTCGCCTACGTGCTCGACGGCGAGGCCGCGTTCGGCGCCAACCGCCGACCGGCGAGGCCTCCGCAGCTCGTCCTGCTCGGTCCGGGTGAGGAGCTCACCGTGACCGATGCCGTCCCCGGAACACGGTTCCTGCTCATGGCCGGACGGCCGTACGGAGAGACTCCCGTGTTCAACGGCCCCTACGT
>CBRGMI010000125.1:0-5542 GCA_967797495.1 uncultured bacterium | reverse complement strand
AGGCCGGGGAGCGATCCAAGCCAGGCTCGGCCGGCCGCCCCGTTCGCGGACAGGTTCATCCGAATCACCTCGTCGGGGATCTCGAGCGGGCTCACGGAGTGGACGATGGCGCGCCGAGGCGGCCGTCGGCCATCTCGAGCACCCGGTCCAGCCGCGGTGCGAGCGAGGGGTTATGGGTGGCGATCAGGCAGCTCCCGCCCTCGGCGGCCGCGCGGCCGAACGCCTCGAGGACCCGCCGCTCCGACACGGCGTCCTGGTGCCCCGTCGGCTCGTCCGCGAGGACAAGGGTCGGCGACAGCACCAACGCCCGCGCGACCGCCGTGCGTTGCTGCTCGCCGAGGGACGTCTCCTTCGGGTAGCGCGGGGCCAGGTGCGCGATCCCCAGTTCCTCCATCAGCTCGTCGACACGCCCCCGCAGCTCCTCGAGGCGACCGTGGAGGCGGGCCGGGTACTCGAGGTTCTCGCGGACGCTGAGCTCGTCGAAGAGCCCCAGCTTCTGCGGTACCACCGCGAGCTCGTCCCAGCCCGGGGTCGCGGATCGCGCGCCGCTGCGCTGGATCGTTCCTGCGTCCGCATGCTCCCAGCCGGCGATCACGTTGAGCAACGTGGTCTTGCCCGAACCCGACCGCCCGACCAGACCCACGAGCTCGCCCGCGCGGAGCGTGAGGCTCACGTCGTCGAGCGCGTGGACCACCTCGTCCCCGCGCCGGTAGGTCTTCGAGAGGCCGTTCGCGTCCAGGATGAAGGGGAGCTCCCGCTCAGGGGCGGTGGTGGTCACCGGCGGGCGCCATCGGTCGACGTGGTCGGGTTCGGCCGCTGCCGGGACCCGGCGGAACGCGGCGGCGCTCGAACGATCGGCCGCATCGGCGGGGGCGCTCGTCGACGACCGGCGCATCCCGTGGTCGAGCTCGAGCGCGGCGTCGGCCCTCCGCATCACCGATCGGTCGTGCGTCGCGACGACGAACGTCACCCCGGCGCGCGCGAGCTCGACCATTGTGTCGATCACGTGGCTCGCGGAGGTGCTGTCGAGCTCGGCCGTCGGCTCGTCGGCCACGACGATCGACGCGCCGCCCATCAGGACCTCGGCGATCGCCGCCCGCTGCTGCTCGCCGCCCGAGAGCTCCGAGGGCAGGTGGTCGACGCGCTCCTCGATCCCGAGGGTCGAGAGCAGCGCCTCCTGCTCGATCCGCGGCGGGCGGTGCGTGAGCCCGCGTGCGAGCCGCAGGTGTTCGCCAACGGTGAGGTGGGGGAGGAAGTTGTCCGACGGTCGTTGGAACAGATAGCCGACGGTCGCCCGGCGGAACCGGCGGAGCGTCCGCGCGGACGCGTCGTGGACGCTGGTCCCCTCCACCACCAGGGTGCCGCTCGTCGGCCGGTCGAGCCCCGCGATCAGGCGGAGCAGCGAGGACTTGCCGCTCCCCGAAGGCCCGACGACCGCGAGGAGCGAGGAGGCCGGCACCTCCGCCGAGAGCCCCTTCAGCGCGCGAACCTCGCCGCTCGCCGTTCGGTAGGTCTTGACGAGCTCGTCGCAGCGCGCGGCGGCCTCCGGCTTCCTGCCCGTCTCCGGCGCCTCAGTCCGCAAGCCGCATCACCTGCCCGAGGTCGGCGGAGCGGGCGCGCCGTTCGGTGAGCCATCCACCGGCGAGCGCCACCAGCAGCAGGGCCGGCGCCGCGAGCGCGACGAGGACGACCGGGACGACCGTGATCGGGTCCGGCGGGATCGACTGGATCGGATCCAGGAGCGGGACCGTGAGCCGCGCGGCGACGACCGCGAGGACGGTGCCGGCCACGTAGGCGATCACGAGGATCGCTCCGACCTCCATCGCGATCGCGACGAGGTGGCCCGAGGATCGCATCCCCATGCGCAGCGACAGCCCGTACGAGACGATCTCGGCCCGCTGCCGGGCCTGGAGATACATGAGCATCGCGGCGAGCACCAGCAGGGCCGCCAGGACCCCGAGCCCGTTCATCACGAGGAAGGTGTCGATCACGGCGGAGATGTACGAGATGTCCTTCACCTCGTCCGCCGTCAGGATGAGCGAGGGGGTGTAGTCGAGCCCGGCCAGTGCGGCGCGCGCGGCGCGAGGGGTCCCGCGGATCCAGAGCTCGTCGCTCGCGCCTGGGACGGTCAGGGGGTTGGGTGCGCCTCCGACCGCGTCGAGGAGATGCTGCGCGTCGACCACCACGAGCGGCCGGAGCGACGTCATGCCGGGGAACGCGTTCGCGCGCCCGACGACCTGGATCGGCAGGGTCTGCCGGTCGAGCGTGATCGAGTCCGGGAACGCGTTCGGCGCCGAGGCCATGAGCACCCGGAGCCCGCTCTGGGACGGCTCCGAGATCCGGTCCAGGAGCGTCTGGAGCGGCTCCGAGGAGAAGGCCGGGTCCCAGAACGCGGTCGAGGCGAAGGTCTCCGCGTCGATCGCCAGCAGGTCGAACGGCACGCCGGGACGGAGCTCCCCCGCCTGCAGCCGGCGGACCACGCGGGTGACCGGCAGCGGGAGCGCCTTGGGCGTCGCGTTCACGTCGTCGATGCGCGCCTGCACGTCGCTCCCGACGTACACACCCGCCTTGGCGTCCACCGTGGTCCGCATCGATCGCGCCACCGTCTGCGCCTGCACGAACAGCCCGAGGCAGAGCCCCGCGGCCGCGATCAGGAGCAACGTCAGCCGAGAGCGCGCCGCGAGCCGGTGCACCGCGAGGTAGGCGGGGGTCCCCCACCCGCCGCTCCGGCTACGCGCCCACCCAAGGACCACGACCACCGCGCGCGCCACCAGCGCGACGAACCCGGCGAGGAACGCGATCGGGAAGGCGAACAGCAGCAGGCTCGGCGCCGTCGTCCCGAGCGAGTGGTCGACCACGACCGCGCCGCCGCTCCGCAGCCGCTGCAGGATCAGCAGCGAGAGGCCGATCAGGACCAGCTCCCACGGGAACGCCCCCACGAGGCGCAGCCGGCTGCGATGGTGCTCGGATTGGCGCAGGAACGAGACGGTCGAGACGATCGCGATCGCCGCGACGGCGACGACCCCCGCGGCCGCGGCTGCCAACATCGCCTGCTCCGACGCCGACGAGGCCAACGCGCCGCCAGGACCCACCCACCGTACGAGCGTGAACGCGAGGCCCAACCCGAGGGCCGCGCCGATCGCGCACGGGATCACCGCCTCCAGCGCCGAGCGCCCACCCACAGCCCTGGGTCTCGCGCCCCGCGCGAACAACAGGTTGGACTCGACGCGGCGAGCGGCCATCGCGAACGCACCGGCACCCGCGACGACCACCAGCGCGACGAGCATCCCGGCGATCCGTAAGAGCCGCGCGGGGCCGTCGATCGCGACGAGCCGCCCGTGGACGTCCCGGAGCACGTCGTCGATCGCGCTGCCCCACACGGGACCGTTCGATACGTTGCAGAAGAACGTGATGAAGCACCGGTCGAGCAGAGGCCTGTCGTCGATGTCCTCCGAGATGCGCGAGGCGATGCGGGCCGCGTCCTCGGCCTCCTCGAGCGTGAGGTCGCGCAGCACCGGCGCCTGCCACGCGTACGCCACGTGGTCGAGCCCGATCGCGCGCGCAACATCGGCGAACCGGTCCATCGGCACGATCACCGCCTGGGGAGGCGGCGCGCAGTTGCCGCAATACAGGACAAGGGCGTCGTTCCAGGGCCGCCAGTACCCGGAGGCACCGCCCTTATACAGCGACCGGTAGATCCCGCCGACCGGCAACGTCACGGTTCCGTCGTCGGGCGAGCCGATCACGATCCGCTCGCCGGGTGTGATGCCCAGGGCGTCCGAGATCAGGTCGGGGACCAACACGCCGTCGGTGGCCGAACCCGCGAGGATCTCGACATGGTCCGCCGCCTGCTCCCCCATGAACAGGCGGGTGTCCCGCCGCTCGTGTTCGCCGGCGACCGAGATCGGCCTGATCGGCGCGAGCGCCGATTCCAGCGGGTCGCCGAGGTACGGGCTCGACCCGACCAGCCCCTCGAAGATCGCATCCACCCTCGGCTCGATGTCGCCGTGCCGGTCCGGCCCGGGCAGCGGCAATGCCCCGTTGCGATACATCATCCCGACCGCCCAGCGCGTGTAGGCGGGGTCGTGGATCCGGGCCGCGACCAGTTCGCTCGCGGACGACGAGATGAACAGGGGGTAGGCCGAGGCCGCGAGCGCGAGCAGGAGCGCCCCCACCGCGATCGAGACGAACAGCCCCGGGTACCGCAGCAGGATCAGGGGGGCCTTCGACCACAGCGGATCGGCGTCGCTCCACGAGCCGCGGTACCGTGTGCGTGCTCCCGCCATCGTCCTCCCGGGTGTGTTCGTCAGTAGGTTCTACGCTTGCGGAGGGCCGCGCGTTCGTGCGGGGCGGCTCGTCGGGCAAGGATGCAGCCCGTTCGGGCGCCCGGGGCCCCGTCCGTCTCCCAACGTACCCGTCCGTATCCTGGGGACCGTGAACGACCGTTTCCTGCGCGCGCTCCGGCGCGAACCCGTGGACCGCACCCCGGTCTGGTTCATGCGCCAGGCGGGCCGGTACCTGCCCGAGTACCGGGAGCTCCGCGGCGACCGGGACATCCTCGAGGCGATCCGCGAGCCCGAGGTCGCCGTCGAGCTCACCCTGCAGCCCCTCCGGCGGATGCCGCTCGATGCCGCGATCGTGTTCGCCGACATCATGGTGCCGGTCGCCGCGATCGGGGTGCCCGTGCGGATCGAGGCGGGCGTCGGTCCGGTCGTCGACGATCCGATCAGGGATGCGTCGGGCGTCGCGCGGCTCCGGGCGCTCGAACCCGACGTGGATGAGCCGTACGTCGCCGAGACGATCCGCCTCCTCCGCAAGGAGCTGAGGGTCCCGCTGATCGGGTTCGCAGGTGCGCCGTTCACGCTCGCGAGCTACCTGGTCGAGGGCGGCCCGTCCCGTGCCCACGTCCGGACCAAGGCGCTGATGCACGACGAGCCCGACACGTGGTCGTCGCTGATGGACGCGCTCGCGGCGCTGTCGCGGGGCCACCTCCTCGCGCAGATCGAGGCGGGTGCGCAGGCGGTGCAGCTGTTCGACTCGTGGGCGGGGTCGCTCGCGCCGAGCGACTACGAGCGATCGGTTCGGCCGTGGTCGGCGCGGGTGCTCGAGAACCTCCCCGTGCCCTCGATCCACTTCGGCGTGGGGACCGGCGAGCTCCTGACGTCGATGCGCGACGCGGGCGGCGACGCGATCGGCGTCGACTGGCGGGTCCCCCTCGACCGGGCGTGGGAGCGGATCGGCGCGGCCCGCGCGATCCAGGGCAACCTCGATCCCGCGGTCTGCGTCGCGTCCTGGGACGCCGTCGAACGCGCCGCCACCGAGATCCTCGATTGCGCGGCGATGCGCGACGGCCACGTATTCAACCTCGGTCACGGGGTCCTGCCGCACACGCCCGTCGAGAACCTTCAGCGCCTCGTGGACCTCGTGCACGAACGGACCGCGCGATGAGCGGTCCGCCGATCGGCGTGCTGGTGATGGCGTACGGGACCGCGAGCGGCCCCGACGACGTCGAGCGCTACTACACGGACATCCGCGGCGGACG
>CBRGMI010000124.1:0-5579 GCA_967797495.1 uncultured bacterium | reverse complement strand
GCAACGGCAAGCGTCACGGCGACGCTCGCGGTGACGCCCGAGCAAGCCTCGCTGCTTATCTTCGCGCAGGAGCAGGGCCACGTCTGGCTGACGCTCCTGCCCCCGAACCAGTCCGGAGTCGAGGTGCCGCCGGCATCGCTGAAGGCGTTGCCATGACGGATCCGCGTGTCGTGGCGGTTGGGGGCTCGCCCTCGTTCCCCCCCGAGGTCGCTCGAGCGTTGGGGGCGTTCCCGGACACCGTGTCGTGGCTGCCATCGATCTCGAGCACGCAACGAGCGATCGCTGAAGGGGAGCAGCCGTTCGACATCGTCGTCCTGGCGCCGTCGGTCGGCGACGACGAGGCGATCGCGCTCGCCGAGTTCTCGGCCCGCGAATCAGCGGCCACGGCCGTGGTCCTCGTTCGCGACGTCCCGGTTGACGGCTCGTTCCCCAGGCTCGTGCGAGGAGGCGTTCGCGACGTCGTGGATCTGACGAAGGGAAGGAACGAGTTCAGAGAGGCGCTTCTCCGGGCCGTCGAGTGGAACGGCGGCATGCGCGGCGCCGCGAGCGCCAACGGCTCGAAAGGACCGACCGGCGTCGTCGTGGCGGTCTTTTCCACCAAGGGTGGGACAGGCAAGACGTTCCTCGCGTGCAATCTCGCGGCCGCGCTGGCCGAGCGCTCGGGTTCGCAGGTCGGTCTCCTTGACCTCGACCACGATCTCGGCGACGTGTTCGCGTACTTCAACGCGGAACCCAGCCGAACCCTGCAGGAGCTCCTGACCCTGGATGACGGCGCCGACGCCGAAGCGGTCGCACAGCTCGGTACCCCCCTTGCGAAGGGCATCACGGGATTCGGCTCTCGGCCGGACCCGCGAGCCGAGCCGATCCCCGGAGCCGCGATCGCAAGGATGCTGGGCAAGCTGAAAGACGCCTTCTCGTTCTCCGTGGTCGACGCCACGTCGGAGTACTCCGATCACGTCCTGGCCGCGCTCGATCTCTCCGACGCGATCTGTCTGGTGACCGGGCTCGACGCAATCGGCGTGCGTCACATGTCGATCGCGATCCAGACGCTGCAGAACTTGGGGGTTGGCCGCGAGCGACTTCATTTCGTGGTGAACAGAGCGGACAGCAAGGTCGACCTCACGATCCAGGACATCGAAAGGCTGCTCGAGATCCACGTCGACAGTCGGATCCCCTCGAGTCCGCTCGTGCCGCGCTCGATCAACCAGGGCAAGCTCCTCTGGCTCTACAGGCGCCGCTCCGACGTCGCCAAGGGAGTCGAGGCATTGGCGGACCGACTCATGGCGAAGCTCACCCCAGAGCCCGTCGTCCCCACGAACGGCGCTCATCGACGGAGGAGGAGATAGGCGATGTCACTCGCAGAGCGGCTCTCGCGGGAGGAGCGGCCCGATCGGAGCGTCGAGGTGCGCGAACGGGTGCAGGAACGACTCGTCGAAGTCCTGGGCGCGCGCCTGTACGACGATGCGATGTCGGACGGCGACCTTCGCCGACTGGTCGACACCCGGTTGCGCGAGCTCCTCGGAGAGGAGCAGGTGCCGCTCTCGATCCAGGAGAAGGCCCACATCATCCAGCAGATCGGGGACAGCATCCTGGGCCTGGGGCCTCTCGAACCGTTCGTCCGCGACCCGGAGATCACCGAGATCATGGTGAACGGGCCGCTCGCGGTCTACGTCGAGCGCGGCGGCAAGATCCACAGGACGGAGGCCGAGTTCAAGAACGAGGAGGATCTCAGGCGGACGATCGACAAGATCGTGGCGAGGGTCGGACGGCGCGTGGACGACGCGTCGCCGTACGTCGACGCCCGCTTGGCCGACGGATCGCGCGTGAACGCGATCATCCCGCCTCTTGCCGTCAGGGGCTCGGCTCTCACGGTTCGCAAGTTCTCCGCCGATCCGTTCACCGCCAAAGACCTGGTCGACTTCGGGACGCTGACTCCGCAGCTCGTCCACTTCCTAGACGCCTGCGTCCGTGGTCGACTCAACATCCTGGTCTCCGGCGGAACGGGAGCCGGGAAGACGACCATGCTGAACGTGCTCTCGGCGTTCCTGCCGGAGGACGAGCGCATCATCACGATCGAGGACTCGGCGGAGCTCCGGCTTCAGCAACCGCACGTCGTCTCGCTCGAGTTCCGCCCACCCAACATCGAAGGCGAAGGCGAGGTCACGATCAGAGACCTCGTCCGCAACGCCCTGCGCATGCGGCCGGACAGGATCGTCGTCGGCGAGGTGCGCGGGGGCGAGACGCTCGACATGCTGCAGGCGATGAACACGGGCCACGACGGATCGATCAGCACGATCCACGCGAACTCGCCTCGCGACGTCCTTTCCCGGCTCGAGACGCTGGCCCTGATGGCCGGCATGGATCTCACCGTGCGGGCTCTGCGTGAGCAGGTCGCGGCCGCGATCGACGTGGTCGTCCACGTCACCCGGCTCCAGGACGGGGTCCGTCGGGTGACGAACGTGTCGGAGGTCGTGGGCATGGAGGGCGATACCGTGACGATGCAGGACCTGTTCCTGTTCCACGTGGAGGGCGGGATCGACGAACGTGGCCGCGTCCGAGGTCGGCTGGCGTCGACCGGGCTGCGTCCGCACTTCCTGGAACAGCTGGCGGAACGCAATGTGCGGCTGGACCCCTCGTGGTTCGCGCCTCCGGCCGGGATGGAGCCGTGGTGAATCGACGCTGGTCGACCCTCGCGAGGCTCGCCTGCATGACCCTCCTCGGGGTGGCAGCCATCCCCGCCCACGATGCGGTGGCGGCCTCCACCATCTCGATCCGCGACGTCGACGTCTCAGAGTTCCCGACGGTCCGACTGATCGTGAGCACGCAGGAGGCCGTCGAACTCAGCGACCGCGAGGTCGAGGTCGTGGAGAACGGCATGGCGGTCGACGTGGGCGAGGTGCAGTTCCTCGGCGAAGGCGATCGGATCGACGCGGTGCTCGCGATCGACGTGTCGAACAGCATGCGCGGACGTCCGCTGAGCACGGCCCTGGCCGCCGCGCGTACCTTCGTGGCCGGCGTCCCCTCGTCGATGCCGCTCGGCGTCGTCACGTTCTCGGACGAGCCCGCGGTCCTGTCGCC
The DNA here is from genome assembly GCA_967797495.1 of uncultured bacterium. GTDB lineage: Bacteria > Actinomycetota > UBA4738 > UBA4738 > HRBIN12 > DASSJM01. The sequence goes on along the minus strand of CBRGMI010000124.1, from coordinate 2,501 downwards.
GTTGGCGCAGGATCGAGCGTCCGTTGAGCGAGCGGTGACGTCGATCGGGGACTCGACAGCTGCAGGGACGGCGCTCTTCGACGCGGTGGCAACCGCCGTGGCGATGTTCGACACCGAATCCAACGTCCAACACAACCTCATCCTCGTCACCGACGGTCGGAACACGACGGGGGATACCGACCTTGCCGGAGCGGTGGAGGCGGCCGAGGCCGCCGGCATGCACGTCTTCACGATCGGGCTGGCGGGACCGGCGACCGACGAGGCGACGCTGCGCACCCTGGCGCACAGTACGGGTGGGACCTACGCGGCGATCTCACCGGATGAGCTTGGTGCCGTCTACGCGGGGCTCGCGCGCGAGTTCAGCAGCCAATACGTGGTGGAGTACCGCTCCAAAGCGCCCTTCGGGACGGCGATACGAACGTCGGTGCACCTTCCCGTGGGGTCGGCCTCGGTGGGGTTCCTGGCGCCGGGCGCGTCCGGGCTTCGGACCGAGACCCGAGCGACCTCCCAGACGCCCGGGTTCTGGACCGGGTCTGTTGGGATGGGTGTGATCGCCCTGCTCACGTTCCTGACGGTCGGAGCTCTCGGCCTTGCATCGGTGCGGCTGGATGCTCGGCGCAGACGCCAACAGCAGCTGCGCTCGCGACTGATGCCGCGTTCCGACGAGCACGGTTGGGACGCGGAGGCCGCGACGGGGGGCGACCGGCCCGCGCGCGTGCCGAGGCAGCTCACGTACCTCGCCGACCGCCTCGTGGGGGGGAGCAGCGCAGACCGGCGGCTCGCCCGCCGGCTCGAGCATGCCGGATGGGCGATCGGGAGCGGCGAGTTCCTGACGATGGTCTTGATCGGCGTGCTCCTGTTGGGCGTCCTCGGCTTCGCCCTGGCGAGCCCCCTCTGGGCACTCGCCGGGGTCGCGCTCGGGGCGTATGCGCCGTTCGCCTTCCTCTCGAACGCGGCAGGTCGGCGGCTGGCGGCGATCCAGGGTCAGCTTGCCGACACGCTGATGGTCATCGCGAGCTCGATGCGCGCGGGTCACAGCTTCCTGCAGTCGCTGGACACCGCGGCCAAGGAGATCGACCAGCCCGCGGCGGGAGAGTTCGGACGCGTGCTCCGTGAGATCCGGCTCGGCCGTGACACCGATGACGCCCTCGAGGCGCTGGTCGAGCGCGTTGGGAGCCAGGACCTCGAATGGGCCGTGACGGCGATCAAGGTCCAGCGCAAGATCGGCGGGAACCTCTCCGAGGTGCTCGAGACCGTCGCGAACACGATCCGCGAGCGGGACACGTTGCGACGGCAGATGCGGGTGCTCTCGGCGGAGAGCAGGATCTCCGTCGTCGTGCTGACGGTGTTGCCGATCCTGATCGCCATCTATCTCATGGTCGTGAACCCGGAGTACCTGCGAACCCTCACCACGACGACGCCGGGCAAGTTCATCTCCATCTCCGCACTCGCGCTGATGGGGATCGGATACCTGTGGATGAAGAGGATCGTGAAGCTCGATGTCTGAGCAGGCGTACGTCGCGTTCGCGGTTGGCGGCACCTTCGCCGCCGTGCTGCTCGCCGGCGTCACGGCGGTCACGGTGTCGCGCACCCGCCGATCGGCGCAGGTCCTGCAGAGCCAGCTCGAGAGCGCGGGGATCCAGGCGGTGCAGGCGGGTGCTGTTGCGTCGTTCTCCGAGCGAGTCGTCGAACCGGCGATCACGAGGTTCTCCGGTGTCGCGGCCCGCATCACGCCGGCCGGCCTCCGAAGGGGCATCTCTCGACGCCTCGTGCTCGCCGGCAGTGCGGGACGGTGGACGGCCGAGGCATTGCTCGCCATGCAGCTCGCCCTCACGCTCGGGTTCGCCGTGCTCGGATACTTCGTCGGGATGACCGGCAACCCGCACACCCTTGGTCCCTTCTGGATCCCACTGTTGGCGTTCGTCGCCTACGTCGCTCCGGTGGCGGCGCTCGACCGAAGGGCGCAGAGCCGACAGGAGCAGATCCGCCGGATGCTGGCCGACACGATCGATCTGCTCACGATCAGCGTCGAGGCCGGCCTCGCCTTCGATGCCGCGCTGCTCCACGCGCGGCGCTCCATGAAGGGTCCGCTCTCGGAGGAGATCGGCCGCATGCTCCACGAGATGCAGCTCGGGGTCAAACGAAGCGACGCGATGCGGAATCTGTCCGATCGGACCAATGTCCAGGAGTTGCGAGGGTTCGTGCTCGCCATGGTGCAAGCCGACGTCTTCGGGGTCAGCGTGGCGAACGTGCTGCGCTCCCAGTCGCAGGAGCTACGGACCAAACGACGCCAGCGCGCCGAGGAGCGCGCGATGAAGACGCCGGTCAAACTGCTCTTCCCGATGATCGTCTGTATCCTCCCGGCCCTATTGGTGCTGGTGGTGGGACCCGGAGCAATCCGAATCGCGCACGTGCTGTTCTAGATTTCCGACTTGCACGTCGGCACCAAGTCTCGAGACATCACAGCGTCCAGGCCAGTGATCTTGACGGAGCTCACCTTT
>CBRGMI010000123.1:0-5712 GCA_967797495.1 uncultured bacterium | reverse complement strand
GCTTTGCGTCCCGCCGTTACCGGCGGTTTGCCTTTTTCGGGACCGACCCGTTCGTACCTACCTGGGGAGGTATCGGTCGCTCCGTAGGGCGGCTTGAGCGGCCGGTAGTCAGAGGGGACTAGCCAGGCAGGGTCTCTTCGAGCCCCCCGGCGGAGCCGCCTACCAGCGGAGCGTCAGGTGGCGAGCGGCTCGGGCCTCGTCCAGGCGGCGCACCGGGGTCGTCACGGGCGCCTCGTGGAGCAGCTCCGGGTCCTCGTGCGCGTCACGGAAGGCCCGGAGCAGGGCGTCCGCGAAGGCGTCGAGCGACTCCTTGGTCTCGGTCTCGGTGGGCTCGACCATGAGCGCCTCCTCCACCACGAGCGGGAAATAGACCGTCGAGGGGTGGTACCCAAGATCGATCACCCGCTTGGCGACGTCCATCGCCCGGATGCCGGTCTCCTCCTTGAGCGGACGGGCCGTCGCCACGAACTCGTGCATCGGCCGGCCGTCCGGGTACGCCAACGGGAACGCGTCCTTGACGCGCTCGGCCAGGTAGTTGGCGTTCAGCACGGCGCGCTCGGCGACCTCCTTCAACCCGTCGCGGCCGTGGAGGAACACGTAGGCGTACGCGCGAACGAGCACGCCGAAGTTGCCGAGGAACCCGTGCATGCGCCCGATGGAATCAGGAGCGTCGCTCTCGAGCCGGAACGCGCCGGTCTCGTCGCGTTCGATCCTCGGGACCGGCAGGAACGGCACCAGCTCCTCGGTCACGCCGACCGGTCCGGCACCCGGCCCTCCCCCGCCGTGCGGCGTGGCGAAGGTCTTGTGCGTGTTGATGTGCACGATGTCGAACCCCATGTCACCCGGTCGGCATCGTCCGAGGATCGCGTTCAGGTTCGCCCCGTCGTAGTAGACGAGTCCACCAACGCGGTGCACCGCCTCCGTGACGCGCTCGATCTCCTCCTCGAACATGCCGAGGGTGTTGGGGTTGGTGAGCATCAACCCCGCGACGTCCTCGTCGATCAGCTTCTCGAGCGCCGACACGTCGACCAGTCCTCTCGCGTCGCTCGGGATCTTCAGCGCCTGGTAGCCGGCCAACCGCACGCTAGCGGGGTTGGTCCCGTGTGAGGAGTCGGGGATCGCCACGCGCCGACGCTGGCGACCCTGCCGCTCGTGGTGGGCCCGCATGATGAGCAGTCCGGTGAGCTCGCCGCACGCACCGGCGGGCGGTTGCAGCGTCGCGCGAGCCATGCCCGTGATCTCGCACAAGGCGCGCTCGAGGCGCCACATCAGTTCCAGCGACCCCTGGACCGAGTGGTCGGGTTGGTGGGGGTGCGCTCGCTGGAACCCCGCGAGCTGCGCGACGTTCTCCGCGATCTTCGGGTTGTATTTCATCGAGCAGGATCCGAGCGGGTAGAAGCCGGTGTCCACCCCGTAGTTGAGCTGCGAGAGCCGGGTGTAGTGGCTCACGAGGTCGCGCTCGGCCACCTCGGGCAGGCCGGGTGCCGCCCGCCGGGCCTGGTCGGCGGGCACCGCTGCCTCGGGCACGTCGAGCTCGGGCAGGCTGAACGCCCGCCGCCCGGGCCGCGAGAGGTCTTTGAGGGTCCCCTGGCGGTCGGCGGGGCCGCCGACCCGGACGGGGGCCCCCACCCTCCCGGGGACGGGCTCGGTGGGCCCCGTCGAGGGCGCCTCGCTCACGCGAGCACCTCCTTGAGCGCCATCGCGAGGCCGTCGATCTCCTCCCGGGAGCGGCGTTCGGTCACGGCCACCAGGAGGGCCTGGCCGTCGGCGTCCGGGAGCGGCACGCCGCCGAGGTACCCGCGTTCGATCAGCGCGTCGCGGACCTCGACCGCGGGCCGCGGCAGCCGGAGCGGGAACTCCTTGAAGAACGGTGCGTCGCCGAACAGCGGCTCGACCCCGGGGACCTCCGACAGACGCTCCGCCGCGTACGTGGCCTTCGACACGCACCGACGACCGAGTTCCAGGAGCCCGCGGGGGCCGAGCCACCCGAGGTAGACGGTCGCCGCGATCGCCATCAGCGTCTGGTTCGTGCAGATGTTGGAGGTCGCCTTCTCGCGTCGGATGTGCTGCTCGCGAGCCTGCAGGGTGAGGACGTACCCGGTCCGTCCGTCGACATCGAGCGTCTCCCCCACGAGCCTGCCCGGAAGCCGCCGCACGTCGTCCAGGCGCGTCGCGATCACCCCGAGGTACGGGCCGCCGTGGTTCAGGTGGTTGCCGAGCACCTGTCCCTCGGCCACCGCGATGTCGGCGCGCAGGTCACCCGGCGGAGCGAGCACGCCGAGCGACAGCGGGTCGAACACCTGGATCGCGCGCGCACCACCCGCGTGCACCGCCCCGAACAGTTCGCGCGCCGGCTCGAGCAGGCCGTACGCGTTCGGGTGCTGGACGATCACGCACGCCACGTCGTCGGCCACCTCCGGCTCGCCGCCTCGCCCGTCGACGACGTCGAAGACCTCGGGCTGATACCCCGCCCCCCTCCCATAGGTCCGCAGGGTCTCGACGTATCGAGGGTCGACGGCGGCGCTCACGAGCACCCGGTCGCGTCCCGGCGAGGATCGCGCCAGGTTCACGGCCTCCGCGAGGGCGGTCGCGCCGTCGTACAGGGAAGCGTTCGAGACCTCGAGCCCGGTCAGGTCGCAGATCATCGACTGGTACTCGAACAGCGCCTGCAGCACGCCTTGCGAGAGCTCGGGCTGGTACGGCGTGTAGGACGTGTAGAACTCGGAACGGCCGGCGAGCGCCCACACCACGGCGGGCACGAAGTGGTCGTACGCCCCTGCACCGGCGAAGCAGACGAGGTCCTCAGCCGAGCGGTTCCGCCCGGCGAGCGCCTTGAGATCGGCCATGATCTCCATCTCGGAGACGCCGTCGGGGAGATCCAGGGGCCGGTTCAGGCGCACCGTCCTGGGGATCCGGGCGAACAGCTCGTCCACGCTCGACAGGCCGATGGCCTCGAGCATCTGGTCGACGTCGTCGTCCGTGTGCGGCGCGAACCTCATGCCGGATGTTGAGTCTAGCCGGAAGGCGCGAAGAGGCCCCGAACCCCTACCCCGACACGTCCTCGAGCCCGTACTTGGACACGAGGGACAGGTAGTCGCGTTGGTAGAAGATCTTGCACTTGATCTCCGGGTAGAGCTCGCGCAGGCGGCGCACCTTGCGGTTCTTCTTGGTCACGAGCCGCTGGTTGAGCGTCGTGATCTCGATGTAGAGGTCGTACATCGGCAGGTAGAAGTCGGGCGTGAAGCGCTGGACCACGTTGCCGTCGCGGTCCCACTCGAGGTCGAACGACCTGGGCTCGTAGTTCCATTCGATCTGGTAGAAGTCCAGCAGCTGGGCGAACTGGCGCTCGCTGGCGTGCGCGAAGGAGACCGTGTCGCTCGGGAGGGCCGGGGTCTCGGCCGTCGCGCCCCGGGTCACGCGCCTCCGGCCGCCCGGGCGCTTCGACCCTTCTTCCCGGCGTTCTTGGCCAGAGTCCCCTCGAGGTCCGTCCATACCTTGTCGACCGCGATCGCGAAGACCCCCTGTCCGCTCGCCAGCAGGTCGACGACCGCCTCGGGAGACTCCACCTGATAGATACGGTGGCCGTCCGACACGAGGGTCGTCCCCAGGGCGGGTTGGTCGAGGCCCTTGAGGGTCTTCATGGCCTTGCGGACCTGCTGGAGGTTCACCCCGCTGTCGAGCATCCGCTTGATCAGCCGGAGCATGGCGAGGTCCTGGAACGAGTACAGGCGTTGGGAGCCCGAACCCTTGGCGTCCTTGACCGACGGCCTGACCAGGCCCGTCCGGGCCCAGTAGTCGAGCTGTCGGTAGGTGATCCCGACGATGTTGCAGACCTCGGGGACGCGATATCCCTGCTCAGCCATCACAACTCCGTAATTACGCGGGCGTCGGCAGCCTAGGGCCGAGCCCCCGCGATGTCAATCACCCGCTCCCTCCGCCCCTTCGGCCTGCGCCGGTCCGCTTGGGCCGGAAATCCCACCCCCCGCGATGTTTGGACCTAGGGTGACCTGGGGACATGACGACCGCATCGTAAGGCGTTAGCGTGCGCGGCTTCGCGACGGGCATGCGAGGGGGGTGTTGCGGTTGGGAACCCGCACGAGCAAGCCGCGACGGACGGTGGTTGTCACGGTGTCGGCGATCCTGGCGCTCGGGATCGCGTTCGCGCCTGACGCTTGGGCAGGCGGCGGTGTGCGTTCGAAGGTGCTCCGCATGGTGAACGCGACGCGCGACAGCCACCATCTGCACACGCTGAGCATCGACAGTTCGCTCACGCGAGATGCGCTGCGACACACGCGTCGCATGGTCGCGAGCAACGCGATCTACGATCCGCGCAACCTCACGAGGATCCTCCAGGACGAACCATGGGACGATGTCGGTGCCAGCGTCGTCGGGTGCGCCGACACGCTCTCCGCGCTGCACCATGCGTTCATGCGTGACCCCGCGCATCGCGTCATCTTGTTGAACCCGAAGCTCCGTCGGATCGGGATCGGCGTGATCGAGGTCGATTCGGGCAACGCGTGCGGGCGACATTGGCTCTGGGCGACGGAGCTGTTCTACGGGTAAGGGTTCTACTCGAAATCCTCGGGCGTCACGTTCTCCAGGAACTCGCGGAACTCCTGCAGCTGCTTCTCCTCCTCCTCCCCATCCGCGGGGATCAGGATGGAGGCCTCTTCGAGCACGTCCTCGTTCGCGAAGATCTTGCACCCCAAGCGAACGGCGAGCGCGATCGCGTCCGAGGGTCGCGAGGAGATCTCGAAGCTGGAACCGTTGCGCTGCAAGCCGATCACCGCGTGGAACACGCCGTCCCGGAGCTCGGTGATCGTGATGCTCGTGACCTGCACCGACATCTCATCCAGGATGTTCTTGAGCAGGTCATGCGTCATGGGTCGTGGCGTGACCAGACCCTGCTGCCCGATCGCGATCGCCTGGGCCTCGGACTGGCCGATCCAGATCGGGAGGAACCGCTCTCCTTCGGCCTCCCGGAGCAGGACGATGGGCGAGTTCGACGGGAACTCGATCCGAACGCCGGCGACGGTCATCTCGATCATGGAACCGGACCGACCGTACACCGGCCCCCCAGGTGCGGCAACCTAGTCCTACGGCGACGGCTTCGGCGGGTCGAGCCCTCCCGTCGAGGGGGCGGGATCGAGCGCAGGAAGGTACGGGATCAGCAGGTCGGGGTCGGCCCGGAGCGCGTCCATCTCATGGAGTGCGAGGATGTCGGGGACGTTACGGAAGCGCTCCTCGAAGTCGAGGCCATACCCGACGACGAAGATGTCGGGACATTCGAAGCCCCGGTAGCGCAGCTCGAGCGGGACGATGCGGCGTACGCTCTTGTCCAACAGCGCACACACCTCGACCGACGCCGGTTCGCGCGATCGGAGCACCGAGATCAGGTACGCGAGCGTGAGACCTGTGTCCACGATGTCCTCGACCACGATGACATCGCGACCACCGATGTCCTGATCGAGATCCTTGACGATCCGCACGCGTCCGAGAGACTCGGTGGCGCCCCCGTACCTCGAGATGGACATGTAGTCGATCGAGAGCGGGAGCGAGATGGCACGCATGAGGTCGGCGAGGAACACAGAGCCGCCCTTCAGGACCGAGATCAAGACGGGCGCGCGCCCCTCATAGTCCCCGGTGATGGTGCGGCCAAGCTCCTCGATCCGCCGGCGGATGTCCTCGCGCCCGAACTCGACGCTGACGACG
>CBRGMI010000122.1:0-5778 GCA_967797495.1 uncultured bacterium | reverse complement strand
CGCGTTCCGACCGCAACACCCGCGCCGGGACGGCGTCGGCTCATCATCATCGTCGTCGCGGTGGTGGCCGCCTTCCTCGTCCTGTTCACCGCGCTCTCGGGGTTCTTCGTCGATGTCCTGTGGTTCCGCGAGGTCCGCCTCTCCAACGTGTTCTGGACGGTCCTGCGGACCAGGGTCTTCCTGGGGCTCGCGTTCGGGCTGACGTTCTTCGTGCTGCTGTATTCGAACCTGTGGATCGTGCGCCGCATCACGCCGCGCTTCCACGCGCTGACCCCCGAGCAGGAGATCATCGAGCGCTACCGGATGCAGTTCGAGCCGTACATCCGCTGGCTCCTTCCGCTGTTCGCGCTCGTGATCGCGTTCTTCGTCGCGCTGGGGGTCACGAGCCAGTGGCAGACGTACCTGCTGTGGCGCAACGGCTCCGGGTTGTCGTTCGGAAATCCGGAGCCGCTGTTCGATCGCGACCCCGCCTTCTACGTGTTCAGCCTGCCGTGGCTGAAGTTCATGCAGGGCTGGCTGTTCTCGGCGCTGGTCGGCGTGACGTTCCTGACCGCGCTCGCCCACTACCTGTGGGGTGGGATCCGTCCGCAGGCGCCGGGGTTCGTCGACAAGGTCACGCCGCAGGTCAAGGCCCACATGTCGGTGCTCCTCGGTCTGATCATGCTCACGAAGGCATGGGGGTACTACCTGGGGCAGTTCGACCTGCTCACCTCGACCCGAGGGGTCGTCGTCGGCGCGTCGTACACCGACGTGAACGCGCAGCTGCCCGCGCTGCGGATCCTGGTGGTGATCGCGATCGCCTGCGCGATCCTGTTCCTGGTCAACATCCGGCTTCGCGGATGGGCGTTGCCGGTCATCGCGGTCGGGCTCCTCGCGTTGGTCTCGATCATCGCGGGTGCGGCGTATCCGGCGTTCGTGCAACGCTTCCGGGTCGCGCCGCAGGAGTTCCAGCGGGAACAGCCGTTCATCGTTGACAACATCGAGGCGACGCGACGCGCGTTCGAGCTGGACGGGATCCAGAGCAGCTCGCGCCCGATCGGGGAGTCGGTCTCGACCGAAGAGGTGCGCGCGAACGAGGCGACGATCTCGAACATCCGCCTGTGGCGCCCCGACGTCTTGCGCGACAACTACATCTCGCTGCAGCGCTTCCGCTCGTACTACGAGTTCAACGACGTGGACGTCGACCGGTACGTCATCGACGGGCAACGACGGGTCCTGATGGTCTCGACGCGCGAGGTGAGCCAGGCCGGCATCCCGGAGGGCGGCAAGACCTGGCAGAACGTCCACCTGCAGTACACGCACGGGTTCGGGGCCGTGGCATCGCAGGTGAACACGGCGACCACAGAGGGGCAGCCCGTCTTCACGCTCCGAGACATCCCGCCGGTCGGGGCGCCCGCGCTCGAGGGCAACGGGCAGCGCGTCTACTACGGCGAGGGCGCTACGGGCGACGCCGCCTTCGTGGTGGTCGACACCGGCACGGACGAGCTCGACTACCAGGGCACCGCGACCGACGACCAGGCGCAGGCGACGTTCAGCTACGACGGCGACGGCGGCATCCCGGTCGGCGGCCTGTTCCAGCGGGCGCTGTTCGCGTGGCGTTTCCGCGACGTCAACCTGTTGATCTCGGACCTGATCACGGGCGACAGCCGGATCATGATCTACCGAGACATCACGGCCAGGGTCCCGAAGGCCGCACCGTTCCTCCGCTTCGACCTCGATCCGTACTCCGCCGTCGTTGACGGGCGGCTCGTCTGGATCTGGGACGCCTATACGACGACCAACCAGTATCCGTACTCGGACTTCGTCGATCTCTCGGAGGTCACATCGCCCTCGGCCCAGGAAGGGTCGCCCTCGCTCGGCGGGGACGTGAACTACCTCCGCAACTCCGTGAAGGTCGTCGTCGACGCGTTCGACGGCTCGATGCGCTACTACGTGGCCGATCCGTCGGACCCGATCATCCAGGCGTGGAGCCTCGCGTTCCCGACGATGTTCACCCCGATCGACCAGGCGCCGCCGGACCTCCTCGCGCACTTCCGCTATCCGGAGAACCTCTTCCAGATCCAGGCGTTCGAGTACACGAACTACCACGTCACGGACCCGAACGTGTTCTACGGCAAGCAGGACTTCTGGGCACTCCCGATCGATCCGACCGTGTCCACCGAGGGCAACCGCGTCCTGATGCGCCCCTACTACGTCCTGATGCGGCTGCCGGGCGAGCAGGACGAGACCTTCGTGCTGATCCTGCCGTTCACGCCGCTCGACCGCCAGAACATGGTGGCCTGGCTCGCAGCCAAGTCGGACCCCGGCCCGGCCTACGGCGACATCGTGAGCTTCGAGTTCCCATCGGGCGTGAACGTCGACGGGCCGACGCAGGTCTTCTCACGGATCAACCAGGACGCGCGCTTCTCCGCGGAACGAACGCTGCTCGGTCAGGGCGGATCGGCGATCGTGTTCGGTGACTTCCTCGTGATCCCGCTCCAGGACTCGCTGCTGTACGTCCAGCCCGTGTACGTCCAGTCCAACCAGGAGAACGCGATCCCCGAGCTCAAGCGCGTCGTCGTGGCGAACGGGTCGCAGATCGGGATCGGGTCGTCGCTCCGCACAGCGTTGACGGACTCGCTCGGCGAGGTCGTGCCGCCCGAGGGCGGAGGCCAGCCGCCGCAGGGGTCGGTCGAGGAGCAGATCCAGGCGTTCCTGGACCAGGCGACCCAGCACTTCGCCGCGGCGGACGCGGCGCTGCGCGCGGGTGACCTCGCCACGTATCAGCGCGAGATCGACGCCGCCAAGGCGGCCACCGAACAGGCCCAGCGGCTGATCGCCAGCCTCCTGGGCGCTCAGCCGTCCGGTTCGCCCTCGCCGTCGGTCTCGCCCCCGACCTCTCCCACGCCCTCGCCGAGCCCCTCCGGCTGACCGGAACGGCTCATCTCGGCGAACGGGGAACCACCGGTCGCGCGTGGTCGTCGAACCGCGATACGTCGACCGGAAGGAGCACCTCCCATGCGACCTCTCCGTCTACCGCTCGCGATCGTCCTCGGCCTGTTCGTGTTGCTCATCGCCGCGCCCGCGTGGGCGTGCGGTGGGCTCGTGAACACGAACGGGAGCGTCACGCTCGTCCGCACGACGACGCTCGCCGCCTACCACCGTGGGATCGAGCACTACGTCACGTCCTTCGAGTTCGCCGGGGGCACGGGGGAGTTCGGTTCGATCATCCCGCTCCCGGGCGTGCCGACGAAGGTGATCCGCGGCGGCGACTGGACGCTCCAGCGACTGGTGCAGGAGACGCAACCGCAGCCCGAGGCGTTCGCGCTCGCGGCGACCGCCGGCGCGGCGGAGGATCGGGCGCAGGTGATCCTCAGGACCGAGATCGACGCGCTCGATATCGTCGTGCTCGAGGGCGGCGGGACGGCGGTCGGGGACTGGGCGCGCGAACACGGCTTCTTCCTCCCGCCCGACGCCCCCGAGGTCCTCGACTTCTACGCGGAGCGGAGCCCGATCTTCATGACGGTGCGGTTCGACGCGAGCCGCGCCGCCGAGCAGCGTCTCGGCGCCGGCGACGGCACCCCCGTCCACGTCGTGATCCCGACCACGAACCCCTGGGTCCCGCTGCGGATCCTGGGTCTCGGCGCGGGGCCCGAGGCGCCGGTCGAGGCAGACGTCTACCTCCTCACCGACCTCGAGCCCGCGACGCTCCCGGCGCCGCTGACCTCCGGCATCGTGACGCCACTGCCGCAGGGCGTGCGTCCCGGCCTCGTGCTCGAACGCAGCGAGGCCGCCTCTCCGTCGTTGCTCACCGACCTCCGGAACGACAAGGGCATGGACTGGCTGCCCTCGAGCGGCATGTGGCTCAGCTACCTGCGGGTCGATGCCCGCGCTGGCGACCTCGACTACGACCTCGCGATCGACGCGAGCGGCGCGGGCCAGCCGTCGCCCGTGGCCGCCGGCCTCGCCCCCGAGGCGGCGTCCCACCCCGCCGGCGCGCCCTCGTACGGACCCGCGATCTGGACCGCGATCGCGGTCCTGGTGCTCCTCGGCGTCGCAGCGGGACGCGAACGCCGCAGGACCCGACGCCCGGCGGTGTGAGATTCGCGATGCGACGCCGCCTGTTCTCGATCGCGCTGGTGGCGCTCGCCGCGTGCGCCCCGGCGTCCGCATCGACCTCCGTGCGGACGGTTGCGATCGGGATCCACTACTCGGCGTTCTCGCTCGACACGATCGATGTCGAGCCGGGCGAGACGGTGCGCTTCGTCGTGACGAACACGGACCCGATCGATCACGAGTTCATCATCGGGGACCGGGCCGTGCAGGTCGCGCACGAGCTCGGTACGGAGGCGGTCCACCCGCCGCGGCCCGGGGAGATCACGATCCCGGCGGGCGAGACGGTGAGTACGACGTTCACCTTCGGCGAGCGCGACCTGCTGTTCGGGTGCCACCTCCCCGGCCACTACGTCTACGGCATGCGGGGCACGGTCGAGGTCGTCTGACCCTGCCGCGCTTGGCGGGCTCGCGGCGGGTCGGTATCATCGTCGTGCGGGGTGGAGCAGTCCGGTAGCTCGCTGGGCTCATAACCCAGAGGTCACGGGTTCAAATCCCGTCCCCGCGACGAGATCTACCAGCGCAAACAAAGGGGGCCCGCTCGTGCGGCCCCCTTCGCGTTCCCCCCGAAAGTTCCCCGAGGGCTCAGGAGCCAGCGAGTTCTGGCGAACGCGAGGAAGGCTGCAAGAAGGACGAGACCGGGATCGGACCTCCGGGTACCAGAAGAAGTCAAGCACGTGCGATGACGGTCACGACGTCCGCCGCCTCGTGCCCTGTGCGATCGGCGGTCGGAAGGCGAACGGCGAAGACCGATCCGGAGGCATCGGACCGGGCGAGCCAGATGCGCGCCCCCAGTCGTTCCGCGGCGCGCCGGCAGATATAGAGTCCCATCCCGACACCACCGACTCGCCGCGTGTCGGATTGATCGACCTGGTAGAAGCGGTCGAAGATCCTGTCTCGTTGGTCGGGATCGATCCCCGGCCCTCGATCGCGCACTCGGACGACGACATCATCGGCGTCGACGCCGACCGTGACCGTGACTCGCTGGTTCGCGGGGGAGTACTTCAGGGCGTTATCGATGAGGTTGCGCAGGATGCGATAGACGTCTTCCTCGATACCTAGGACCGGCGGCACCGTATCTGAGATCACCACGTCGATACGCTCTCGCCCGTCGCCGTACGCCTCATCCTCGACGAGGCGGGTGATCAGGCCTGCGAGACCGATCTCCTGCGTCGGCCTCGAGGGCGGCTCGTCGGATTCGACACGCGCCGCGAACAGGATGTCCTCGATGAGCCGCTTGAGGCGCTCCGTGTGTCGGTCCGCCGCCATCAGGAACTCGTGCTGCTCCGCCGGCGTGAAGCGCACATCCCGTCGAAGGAGTGTCTTGACGAACCCCTGGACGTTCGTGAGCGGGGTGCGGAGCTCATGGGAGACCGTCGCCACGAACTCGTCCTTCAGCCGGCTCGTCTCGGTCTCGTGCGCGAGCGCGCGCTCGAGCCGCTCGAGGAGCAAGGAGTTCCGCAGGGCGACGGCGACGTGGTTGGTGAGCGTCTGGAACAGCTCGAGGTCGTCGTGGTCGAACGTGCTGAAGTCGTCGAGTCGGTCGGCGACCGTCAGGATGCCGAGCAGCTGATCGTCCGACGACACGGGCGCGACGATCGCGTCCCGGATCTGCCGGTCTCCGAAGAAGCGCCGGAGCGCCTCGTTGCGGATCGGCCGCGAGAGAAGCACCGATTCACGCTCGGA
>CBRGMI010000121.1:0-5807 GCA_967797495.1 uncultured bacterium | reverse complement strand
TCGGCCCCGGATCGGGTCCCGTGCCGGCCGCGGGCGCCATCGTGATCGGCGTGCGCGATGTCTCCGCGGTCCAGCGCACGCTGGACGGGCTCGCCGACCTCGTGCTCGCCGCGCAGCGCCGACCGGGGGCGATCGACCCGGCGTTCGGCGATCCGTCCGGCATGAAGCATCACGACGTCCTCGAGGCTGTCCCGGAGGCGACGTGGAGGACCTCGACGTACCAGGGCACGACGATCCGGTACCTGGACGATCCGGGACTCTCGGGCACGGGGTTCGTGCCGGCCTACGCGGTGGTCGACGATGCCGCGATCATCGGATCCAGCCCCACCGAGGTCCGGAAGGTGATCGACACCGGAGCGGGGAGCGAGCCGAACATCGGCGCGTCGTCCTCATACGGGCGGGCCGTCGCTCGGGTACCGGACGAGGCGGGCACCTGGTACGTGGACGTGGCGGCGCTGGTATCGAGGTTCGGGTCGCAACTCCCACCCGACGTCGCCTCGAACATCGAGCCGATCAAGACCGTGGTCCAGGGGACCAGCATCTCGTCTTCCCTCAGCACCTACCGACTCTTCATCGAGATCGGGTAGGAGGGTCAGGCCTCAGCCCCGCAGCTCGACGCCGGTCTCGTTGGCACGAACGGTGGCCAGGTCGTCGGTCCGCAAGGCGGAATCGGCCATCACGACCACGGGGATCGTGGCGCCGAAGAGCTCGCGAGCCACGATCGCGCCGAGGGCGAGGATCGGGTCGGCCTCGCCCAGGACGATCGCGGCGGGTGCGGTGCCGGCGCGGATCGCCTCGGCGAGCACGCTCGACGACGAGCTCGAGCCGCGCCCCGACGGCAGCACCAGGATCCGCCCGGCCACGTTCGCCCCGTGCTGGGGGTGGCGGGCGTCGATGATGTCGCCGGTGGCAGGGTCCACGCCGCCCCAAAACGAGAGCGGCTCGTCGAGCACGAGCGCCCGGCCCTCCGCCGTCCCCGCCACGAGGGTCCGGGCCTCAGGCATCCGCCCACAGCGTCTCGTCGAGCAGGACGCGCCCGGCCACCGCCGACCGAACGCACTCCTCGAGCCCCCCGATCACCACGTCGACGCCGAGGTTCGCCGGGGCGTACCAGGCCCACTTCGCGGAGTCGGTCATGACGGAGCCGCTCACGTCGTCCATGACGGGCGAGATGTAGGTGCAGGTGTCGGAGACGACCCGAACACCCATCGACTCGAGCCGTGACACGAGCCCTCGACGCTCGGCCTCGGCCAGCACCTCTCGTCCGACGTTCACGTACACGGGCACCGCGACCACGTCCGTCCCCAGGAGCCCGGCCAGCCGTTCGAGCTCGGCGAGCGAGGCGTGCGGTGTCCCGACGCTGACCGCGCCGAGCCGTTCGGGGGCGCCGGTGCGCAGCTCGTCTCGGGATGCCCGAAGTCGAGCCGTCGTCACCCGGAGCTCGCGAACCTTCTCGCCCCCGGTCGCGGCCTCCAGCGTCGGCGCCTCCGGGGTGATGCCGACCGCGTGGACCATCGCCACCGAGCCCGAGGAGGCGGCCGCGGCCCCGAGCGCCTTCATCCGGTCCTCGGACGTGTCGGCGGGCAGGCCGACGATCGCGGGGACCTCGGTCCCGGCCTCGCGGCCGAGCAGGTGCCCGAGCACCGGGTACAGCGCGTCGGACGCGAGCAGCCGCTCCGAGATCCCCTCGAGCGTCACCACGAGACCCCCCCTTCGTGCCTCGTCGCGATGCAGCCCGGCGAACGGCACCCGGCCCGTCAACGCGGCACAGATGTCGATGAAGTCCCCGTACCGGTCGGTCCGAGCGCCGAGCACCGAGTTGCAGAACACGATCGCGTTGGACTCGGCCCACGCGACGTGCTGCCCGAACGCCGGGCGTTCCGGAAGCTGGTACGGCGCGCAGGTCCACGTGGGCCGGCAGCCCATCGCGACGTACGCGTCCATCTGTCGACGGGCGTTCGCGGCGGTCACCGCGTCCCCGCGGTACCGGTCGGGATGCAGCAGGTCGAGGGCGCCGACGTTCAGCGTGGTGGGTACCGCGACCCGGGCGCCGCCCGCGACCAGGCGCTCGGCGAACGCGAGCCCCGCGATCCCGTGATACAGGCACCCGTCGACGTGCGCCGAGGCCACGTCGATCAGCCGCTCGGCGCCGGAGACGCCGGCCATCTCGACCACGATGCGCATCGCGAGCGCGGCGGCCTCGCCCCGCTCGCCCCGCAGGAAGGCCCGGTCGCCCTCGGTGAGCTCGACCGGCACCGAGGGTCCTAGGCCTTCGCCGCCCGTTCGAAGATCGGGAGGGCCCGCTCGGTCATCTCGTCGTTGCCGGTGATCGAGATGCGGAAGCGCCCGGGCATCTCGACGACGGTCCCGGGCAGGACGAACACCTTGTCCTCGGCGAGTCGCTCGACGAACGCGACGTCGTCGGGGTCGGGACTCGTCGGCAGGAGGTAGAACGTGCCCTCGGGCGAGTGGAGGTCGTAGCCGTAGGAGCGGAGCGCCTCCACCACGCGGTCTCGGCGCCGCTGCAGGGCCTTGACGTCCACGCTCATCCCCTCGAGGTCGCCCATCGCGCGCTGCAGGACGTTGGTCGGGGCCGCGTGCCCCCCGTACGTGAGCTGGCCGAGCTGCAGCGCCTCGCGCATCTGGGGGCGGTCGGGCATCTCGGGCGGCAGGGCGATGTACCCGACCCGCTGCCCGGGCGTGAGCAGCTGCTTGGCGTACGTGTAGACCAGGAACGAGTTCGCGTAGGACTCGGTCGGGCTCGTGAACGACCGGTCGTCGAAGACGATCCGGGAGTACGCCTCGTCCGAGATCAGGTAGATCGGGTGCCCGATCCGTTCGGAGCCGGCGGTCAGGACGTCGGCCAGGGCCCGCAGGGTCTCGGGCGGGTAGATCTTGCCGCTCGGGTTGTTGGGCGAGTTCACGATGATCGCCGTGGTGCGCTCGGTGATCGCGGCCTCGATCGCGTCCAGGTCGAGGTCCCACGTCTCGTAGTCCACCGGGACCCGCACCGGGTGCGCCTCGCCGCCCAGGATGATCGCCTCGTAGAAGAACCACGGAGGCGTGAGGAAGATCACCTCGTCGTCGGGGTCGGTCACCGTTCGGATACACAGGTTGAGGGCGGCGAACGCGCCGTCGGTCACCAGGATGTCGTCGGCCTCGAAGTCCACGCCGCGTCGCTCGCGCAGACCTGCGGCCGCCGCCTCCTGCGCGTACGGTTCGTTGAACTTGTACGCGTACCAGTCCTTGTCCTGCGGCACGGTCCAGCGCTGAAGCGACTCGACGTACTCGGGGAGCACCATCTCCTGCGGGTTGCCGGCGACGAAGTCGCAGTTCGCCGGGTCGGCCGGGTCGCGGTTCGCATATCGGCTCTCGTAGAAGAAGCGCCGGAGCGGCTCCTCGGTATCCAGGATGCGCTGCAGGCTCTGCGACAGGCGGTGTGGCATCGCGGTCCTCCGTCCGTGTCTTGGCGGCACAGTGGATGGCCGGCGCGGGGTGCGACGCCGCGCGTGGCCGTGCGCCGAACCCTATCACCGGGCGTGCGAGCTACCAGGTGACGGCGGGCATCCCCCCGGGATCGGCGTCCTCGAACGCGGTCGCGCCGAACCGCGCGAGGTCCGTGCCCGCGAGCTCGGCGATGTACGAGGCGGGGAGCACCGCCGCGAACGACCGTTCGCGCAGCCGGTCCCGCCGGACCGCCGCCGGCCGGATGTACGGGCCGATGTTGTCGCCGTAGCGGTAGTCGGCGAGGAACGCCGCCACGTCCTGGTCGGACAGGCCGGCGTCGACCAGCGCCCTGGGATCCAGGTAGACCTCGGAGGGGGCGACCATCTGGACCAGCCCGAACACGCTCGTGCCGAACTCGGCGTTGATGTCCTCCTCGAGCTGGATCGGGTCGATCCGGACGCCCCCGTTCGCGTCGATCTCGGGGCACTGCCCGTGGTCCGCGGTGACGATGAGCACGCTGCTCCCGTCGCCGAACCGCTCGGCGAGCAGGCCCGCGACGCGGCCGACCTCGGCGTCGACCGCGCCGAGGACCTCGGCCTGCCGTTCGTCGTCCATGTTGTAGACGTGTCCCGCGTAGTCGGGCGCCTTGAAGTTGAGATACAGGAGGTCCGGTAGTTCGTCCTGCCCGATCTGCTCCGAGTCGAACGTCGCCTCGATCAGCTCGCCCTGATAACGCACCACAGGCGGGAAGCAGCACATCGCCTTCTTGCCGGTGGGGTCGTACGGGGACGGCTCGGGCGGCTCCCAGCCGGCGGTGAGCTCGGCGAGGCGGTCGAGGCCGGGGGCGGCGTTCGGGAGGCGGTAGCGCGTGGGGTGGTGCGGCTTCCACCCGCCGCCGCCGTCCTCGTCCCAGAACACGCCGACCGGGGCCCCGCCCATCGGGCGCCCGCCGCGGCCGAGCATCCCGACGTGCCACACCTGATAGCCGATCTCGCCGACCCACGCCTCGTTCCTCGTCCATTCCGACCAGCGGTCGGCCAGCGTGGGTTCGAGCAGGAACGACGGGTCGATGTGGCCCGGCTCGCCCCAGGCCTTCACCGGACCGCCGCCCCGACGGACGTTGTGTCCGGTGATGCCGTGGGTCCGCGGGAACGCGCCGGTGCCGATCGTGGCGTGGGTGGCCGCGGTCACCGCCGGGAACGAACCCGAGATCGCGTTGCGGTAGGTCGAGCCCTCGCGCATCAGGCGCTTCAGGTTCGGCCAGGCGTCGGGCCAGCGGCGAAGGACGTTCCATCCCCCGCCGTCGATCACGAACGTCACCACGAGGCGCGGCTGCACGGGCGGCGTGACCGATGGGATGCCGGGCAGCACCCGCCCGTCCTGGGCGCGGAACTCGTCGAACCCGATCAGCGCGGCCGTCGTGGGCGCGAGGTCGGCGAGCGTGACGCGCTCCGTGTGGTCCCGGGGTTCGATGCGGCCGGGCGACCAGACCACGATCGGGACCCGCTCGCCGTACATCCAGGTGACCGCGTGGCTCGAGCGCGGGTCGTTCGGCCCGAGCGACCGCGACTCCTGCGGGTAGTTCGAGCTCGAGAACGGCGCGACCAGCAGCTGCAGGTCGCCCATCCGCTCGGCGTGGTACGAGCGGGTGACGAGCTCGAGGTACTCGGAGCCGAGGTCCGTCGACATGGCCTCCAGCGCCGGCCGCGGGTCCGGCCGGGTGAGGCGTCGGACGGCCGCGCCGACGGCGCTCCCCGCGGCGACCGCGATCAGCCCCAGCCCGCCAAGCGTGAGCAGGAAGCCGCGCCGCGAGGGATCCTCCTCGACCCGGCTCCGCGCGGCCAGGACGACGGCGACGAGGAGGAGCAGGCCGGCAGCCACGCCAAGCCCGAGGCTTCGGGTCGCGACGAGCGCCAGGGCGACGAGGCCTCCCGTGACGGCGAGCAGCACGAGGACGCCTCGAGAACGCATGGGTGGACGCATCATCTCAGAGGTTCGGTGCTGCGCCGTCCGAGGGTTCGGTCGCGAACCTACGCGCGCTTGCGGGGCAGGTCGAGGAAGGGGAGCGGGACGACGGTGGCGCCGACCTTGCCGCGCTCGCCCTCGACGGTCCACTCGACCGAGACCCGGGTGCCGGGGGCGGCCAGCGCCGGCGGCAGCGACCCGAACCCCACCATCCGCTTGATCGTCGGGCCCCAGGTCACGCTTGTCGCGCGCCCGACCCGCCGGCCGTCCTTGTAGACGGGGACCGGGTCCCGCTGCACCTGGGCCGAGACGATCGGGGGCAGGTCGTGCCGTGCGAACATCGCCTCGATCGCGGTCCAGTCCAGGTCCAGGCCGACCAGGCGACGTCCCGAGCC
>CBRGMI010000120.1:0-5977 GCA_967797495.1 uncultured bacterium | reverse complement strand
CCGTACACCTCGCGCGCCTCGCGTTCGGTGACGAGGCCATCATCGAGGTCCGCGCGCACGAGATCGGGTTCACGCTCGCGGGGGTCACCGGCGCCACCGCCCGTTCCGGTGACAAGCCTGACGAGGTCACCCTCCCGCAGCGGGTAGCGCGCGACCTTGCCGAACCGCTCACGAGAGCCGTCTGCACGCACGACCTCGACGTAGTTCGGCGAGCCGTCGTGGCCGCCGTCGACGCCCCAGGGGGGAGACAGGTGACGGCCGAAGCCGACGGTGAGGCTGCCGTCGGTCAACATGCGGTATTCGCGCACGAGGCCGCGCCCGCCGCGTCGCCGGCCCGCCCCGGCCTCGACGACGTCGAACCCGAACCGCTCGACCCGGATCCCGTAGCGCTGCTCGCACACCTCGGCCGGGATGACGTAGGTCTCGCCGTCTCCGACCGAGACCAGGCCGTGCTCTCCGTCCTTGATTACGCTCGCGCCCCAACCGCCGGCCTGCGGCTCGACGAGCAGCGTGGGTTCGCCGGTGTCCGGGTGTGTGCACGCGATCGCCGTCGCGCACACCGAGACGAAGCTGCCCGCCGTGAGGAGCTCGGGCATCGCCGGCGCGAGCGCCTTCCAGACGAGATCGGTCGCGGCCTCGGTCGCCTCGAAGTACAGCGCGACGGGCGCCGGCCGCTGGGCCGTGAAGATCGTGCCGGGCGGACAGATCACCTCGAATGGCCTGAACCACGCGTCGGAGCCGGGTTCGTTGGGATCCGTGATCGCCTTGAACACGGTTCGGATCCCGGAGACGAGCCCGCTCCGCGTGCAGTTCACCGGCCCCGGCACCTGGGGATGGGTGCCGGTGAAGTCCGCGACGACGCGCTCGCCGTCGATCTCGACGCGCACGCGGATCGGGAACGGGCCGTTGCCCAGGCCGTCCTCGTCGATGAGGTCCTCGGCCTCGAACACGCCGCGGGGGAGACGCCCAACGGCGGCCCTCGAAAGTGCCTCGCTCCGTTCGTGCGCGGCGGCCATCGCCGATGTGACGTCGCCGACGCCGTACCGTTGGCAGAGCTCGAGCACCCGGCGTTCGGCCACCTCGAGACACGCCGCGAACGCGGTCAGATCGCCGATCGTCATGTCGGGCAGACGGCTGTTCGCGCCGATCACGGCGACGAGGTCGCGGTCGAGCTCGCCGCCGCGGGCGACACGGACGAACGGCAGCTGCAGTCCCTCCTGGAAGATCTCCACCGAGTCGGCGGTCCACGACCCGGGGTCCTTGCCACCGACCTCCGTCCAGTGGCCCTTCGCCGCCGCGAACGCGACGAGCCCGCCGTCCACGAAGATGGGCCGGACCATCGCGACGTCGGACAGATGACCGCCGCCGCCGGCGAAGGGATCGTTCGTCGCCACGACGTCGCCGGGGACGAGATCCGGAACCCGAACGAGCGTGTCGCGCGTTGCCTCGCCGAGTGGGCCGAGGAACCCCGCGATGCCGTTCCCCTGCGAGACGAGCTCGCCGCGGGCGTCGGTGAGCCCGACGGCGAAATCCAGGACCTCGTAGATCACGGGGCTCTGCGACGTTCGCTTGAGGGACTCGAACATCTCGTCGGTCACCGCGAAGAACGCCTCGCGCAGGACGTCCATCGTGAACCGATCGGTCACGACGCCTCCTCGATCACGAGGTTCGCCAGCTCGTCAACGGTCACCGACTGTCCGGGCAGGACGAGCACGGTGGTGGCGGGCTCTTCGACGATGCACGGACCGGCGAGGCGATCGCCGACCTCGAGCGATCGGCGTTCGAGCACCTCTGCTCGCTGGATGCCTCCGTGCTGGTCGAGGTCGACGTCCCGGGGTCGGAGCTCGGGAGCCGGCGTGGGTGCGGCCAGCCACTCGACCGCCTCGTCGCGCGCGGCCGAGACGCTGACGCGCCCCTCGACGAGCTCGACGGGGGTATTCAGACGGAAGGCGTACGTCTCCTCGGAGGCGGCATCGAAGCGCTTCCGCAATCGGGTGAGGAGGTCGCCGTCGATCGGCCCGTCGCCGAGCGCCACCTCGAGCGTGTGCTCCTGGCCGACGTATCGGAGTCGGGCGAACCGTTCGGTGCGGTGCGTGCCGGCCTCGCGTTCGAGCTCGGCCGCGGCCTCCGCCTCGAGCTCGTCGAACAGCGGCCCGATCGCCGCAGGTTCGAGGGCGCCGACGTGTGTTCGAACGGCGTCCGCCCGCAGGTCGCCGAGCAGCATCCCGAGCGCGGAGAAGTGGCCCGGCGCAGGAGGGATCACCGTCCGCGCGACGCCGAGCTCTCGCGCGAGCAGCCCGGCGTGCAGCGGCCCCGCGCCGCCGAACGCCACGAACGTGAAGTCGCGGGGGTCGTGACCGCGCCGCAACGTGACGAGCCGGAGCGCGTGAGACATCTGCGCGACGACGTAGCGAAGGACGCCTCGGGCCGCCGTCGCGGCGTCCACGCCCATCCGCTCGCCCAGCCGGGCCAGGCATCGATGAGCCGCGTCGGTGTCGAGCCGCATCGCGCCGCCGAGGAAGTACTCGGGATCGAGACGTCCGGCGACGAGGTTCGCGTCGGTGAGCGTGGGCTCGTCGCCGCCGCGGCCGTAGCACGCCGGACCGGGTTCGGCGCCCGCGCTCCGAGGACCGACGTGGAGACCGCCCGCCTCGTCCACCCAGGCGATCGAGCCGCCGCCGGCCCCGATCTCGACGATCTCGACGACCGGAGCCTGGATCGGGTAGCCGGCGCTCGTCGGGGTCCGCTCGATGTGATGCAGCGTCTCGATCGACACGCGTCCACCACGCACGGCCGACGTCTTCGCCGTCGTGCCACCGATGTCGAGGCTCAGCACGTCCTCGACCCCCAGCCTCCGGCCGAGCTCGGCAGCGGCGGTCACCCCGGCGACCGGGCCGCTCTCCAGCAGCGTGATGGGCGCCTCGACCGCTCGATCGAACGTCGAGACGCCGCCGCTCGACCGCATCGCGTACAGGGGTGCGTCGACGCCGGCGTCTCGGAGTCCCGAGCGGAGTTCGTGGAGATAGGACGCGACCGTCGGCTTCACGTACGCGGACAAGACCGTCGTGCTCGTCCGCTCGTACTCGCGCCACTGGGCGCTGACCTGATGCGAGGCGACGACCTCGACGCGCAGGAGCTTCGACAGGAGCTCGGCGGCCCGGCGCTCGTGCTCGGGGTTCGTCCACGCGTGGAGGAGACAGATCGCGACCGCCTCGACGTCGAGCGCGCGCAGCCGTTCGGCCACGGACTCCAGACCCGGCTCGTCGAGCGGCACGAGCACGTCGCCCGTGTGCGAGATCCGCTCGCGCACCTCGAACCGCAGTCGACGTGGGACGAACGGCACCGGCTTGCGGTACGAGAGGTTGTACAGGTCGGGGCGGTTCGCGCGGCCGATCTCGAGCACGTCGCGGAACCCCTCCGTCGTCACCAACGCGACATGGGCCCCGCGCCGTTCGGTGACGGCATTGATCACGACGGTACTGCCGTGAACGAACGCTCCCACCTCATCCGGGTCGAGCTCGGAGCGGTCGAGCGCCGACAGGACGCCCTGCTGGAGGCGTGACGGCGTCGTGGCGACCTTCGCCAGGATCAGCGAACCGTCCCTGCGGTCGACGGCGGCCAGGTCCGTGAAGGTGCCTCCGATGTCGATCGCGAGCGCGATGGGCTCGCGGTCGTCTCCCATCCCGGCGTTATACGTCACGGCCGCGCCTCGGCGCACGGTCGTACCCTGCACGTCGTGAGCGCCCCCGGCGTCGTGGCCTCCCGGGAGGACCTCGAGCTCGTCGAACGCCTTCGGGCCGGCGACGAGCTCGCGTTCATGATGCTCGTCGAGCAGCACCAGGCGGCCATGCTTCGGATCGCGCGGATGTACGTGTCGTCGCGCGCCGTCGCCGAGGACGTCGTGGCCGAGGCCTGGCTCGGCGTGGTCAAGGGCATCGATCGCTTCGAGGGGCGCTCCTCGCTCCGAACGTGGATCTACCGGATCGTCGCGAACATCGCCAAGACGAGGGGAGCGGCGGAGGGCCGCGTCGTCCCCTTCTCCGCGCTCGCGGGCGACGACGAGACGGATCGAGGGGTCGAGCCGTCGTGGTTCCGCGACGCGCAGAGCCGTTCCCCGGGCGGATGGAAGGCCATCCCCGAGGACTGGCGAGGGATCCCCGAGGACCGGCTCGTCGGCAACGAGACCCTTCGCCACATCGGGCGGGCGATCCAGACCCTGCCCCCGTTGCAGGCGGAGGTGATCCGGCTGCGCGACGTCCTGGGGTGGAGCGCCGATGAGGTGCGCAACGCCCTGGACCTCTCGGAGGTCAATCAGCGGGTGCTCCTGCATCGAGCGCGCACGCGTGTGCGCCGGGAGTTGGACGCCTACCTGCGGACGGGATCGGAGGACGCATGACCGCTCGAGCCCTGACCTGTCGCGAGGTGATCGACCTGCTCACCGACTACGTCGAGGACGCCCTCCCGGCGGAGGAGCGTCGCCGGGTCGAGGCGCACCTCGCGACCTGCGACGGGTGCACGGCCTACCTCGAGCAGGTGCGGGAGACGATACGGCTGACGGGGATGCTGACCGAGGAGCAGGTCCCCGACGAGGACAAGCAACGGCTCCTCGCCGCGTTCCGAGACTGGACCCGGTCCGGCAGCCCCGGGTGATGACGGCGCGAGCTGAGCCCTACTTGGGCGTCTGCTCGTCCATGGTGGAGCTCCCGATGAAGACGGCTCCCTCGGCGATCGCGAGCGACGTCGAGGTGATCTGACCCTCGACGCGAGCGCGTGGGCCGAGCGCCACCCTGCCCTTGCCGACGATGTCGCCCATGACCACCCCTCCGACGTCGACGTTGTGGGCGCGGATGTTGCCGTCGAGCCGGCTGTCGGCCGGCAGGGACACGTTGCCCTTGGCGGCGAGGTTGCCCTTGACCTGCCCGGCCAGGACGATGCTCCCGGCCTGGATGTTCGCCTCCACCCGACCCTGGGGGGAGAGCGTCACCTCCCGTTCGGCGGTGATCTTTCCCTTGACCTCTCCCTCGACCCTGAGGGAGCCGGCGGCCACGACGGTGCCCTCGATCCGAGTTCCCGGACCGACCACCGAGACCTCGGAGGTCTCGTCTCCACGCAACATGCCGCACCTCCTTGGACCGCAAGCGTATAGGCCGAACGCGACGGTTGCCCCTGCGGGACGGCCCGGAGACAATGCCGTCGTGTCTGCCGACCAGATGACCGCCGATCGGCCGTTCTCTCTCGTCCTCGCCGGCGTCGACGGGTCGGAACGTTCCGTCGAGGCCGCACGCCAGGCCGCACGCCTCGCCTCGGCCGCCGGCGCGCGGTTGATCGTCGCCTACGTCATCGAGGACCGACCGTACGAGGAGGGAGACGCGGAGCGCGCGCTCGACGCCGCCAGCGCCGCCGCACGCGCCGTCGGCGTCGACCCGGAGGCGCGGGTCGTGACCAGCGAGGCCGGCGATGCCGGAGACGCCCTCGTCGGTGAGGCCGAACGCGACGGCGTCGACCTCCTGTGCGTCGGCCCCGACTCGGGCCTGTTCGGCGGCGCGATCCGGTTCGGCCATGTGGCCGGGAAGATCCTGCGCGATTCCACGTGCTCGGTCCTGATCGCGCGGCCGGCCGGACCGGACTTTCCCCGGCACATCGCGTGCGCGATCGACGGGTCCGAGGCTTCCGTTCTGACGGCGCTCGCCGCCGCCGGCGTCGCCCGGGCCACCGGCGCGGAGCTCCGACTGCTGCACGTCGTCCCGGTCTTCCGGGGGCGCAACGAGGAGTGGACGCTGAACCCGCAGGACGAGAGCCCGCCGGAGCTCGAACCCTCCGTCAAGGCCGTGTCGACCCTCGGCGTCGAGCCGATCCGCGAGATGGCGATGGGTCGTCCCGAACGCACCCTGGTGCGCGTGGCCGAGCGCGACGAGGTCGACCTCGTGGTCGTGGGTCACAGGGGCGTGAGCGGGATGACGCGCCGGCTGCTCGGCAG
>CBRGMI010000119.1:0-5999 GCA_967797495.1 uncultured bacterium | reverse complement strand
AGCCCCTTCCTTGGCGACGCTGGGAAGATCAGGCGTCGTCCCTCACGCCGACTGGCTCGGCCTGGGGGAGCAGCACGGGCTGCTGCTCTTCCACGGCGCCCTCGACGTTGAGCTTCGGCAGCCACTGCAGCCACCCCGGCAGGTACCAGTTACGGTGGCCGAGCAGCTTCATCGCCGACGGGACCAGGATCGATCGCACGATCGTCGCGTCGAGGAAGACCGCGACCGCAAGCCCGAACCCCATCTGTTGGATACCGGCGATCCGACCGCTGGCGAAGGCGGCGAACACGGCCACCATGATGATCGCGGCGCCCGTGATGATGCCACCCGTGGTCCGCAGGCCGAAGGCGACCGCCTCGGAGTTGTCCCCGGTCTTGTCGTACTCCTCCCGGATCCGGGTGATCAGGAAGACCTGGTAGTCCATCGAGAGGCCGAACAGGATCGAGAACAGGAACAGCGGGAGCCATGCCTCGATCGCGTCGACCTGGATGAAGTTCAAGGCGTTCGCGATCGAGTGGGCGAACGATGGCCCTCCCTTCTGGAAGATCAAGACGATCAGGCCGTACGCCGCGCCCACCGAGAGCAGGTTCATCAGGATCGCCTTGGCCGGCACGACGATCGACCGGAACACGACGGTGAGCAGGATGAACGACAGCCCGAGCACCAGCAGGATGATGATCGGGGTGTAGAACGCGGTGACGTCGAAGAAGTCCACCGCCGTTGCGGTATCGCCACCCACGAGGACGCCGGAGTCCTGGCCGAACGACTGCGGCACGTACGTCTCTCGCATCTGGTTGATCGCGTCGACGGCCGCCTCGCTCGAGTTGTCGGTCGCCTCCCCGGCGAACGGGAAGCGAACCAGCGTGACGGTCCCGTCTGCGCTCGTCTGCGGCGCCAGCGGCTCGCCGAACGACGGGTCACCGGCGGCGGCGTCTTCCAACGTCTGGATCCCCGTTTGGACGGTCGGATCGTTCGCCTCGCCGGGGATCACGACGTCGGCGGTGGAACCCTGCGTGCCCGTCGTGGGGAACTTCGCGATGAGGACGTCGAAGGCATCCCTCGTCTGGATCCCTTGCGGGATCGTGGTGATGCCCGAGAACCCCTCGCGCATGCCGCGAGCGTCGTCCTTCGGGTTCGACTGTGCCCAGTACGGGACCGACAGCAGGAGCATGAAGCTGGCGGCCACGAGCAGCCACGCCCACGGCCGAGCCATCACGGCGCGCGTCACGGTGTCCCAGAATCCACCGGGCCGACCGTGCTCCAGCGTGCGACCGCGACCGAAGAGCCACCCGGGCTTCACCAGGTGGTCCGCGAACAGGGCCATCAGCGCGGGAAGCAACGTCATCGACAACGCGAGCGAGATCAGCACGACCAGAATCGCGCCGCCGGCCAGCCCGCGGAAGATCGTGGTCGGCACGAGGAGCATGCCGGCGAGCGCCAGGACGACCGTGACTCCGCTGAAGAACACGGCCCGATTCGCCGTCGCCCCGGAGCGTCCGATGGCCTCGAGGTTGTCACGCCCCCGCGACCGTTCCTCCCGGTACCGGGACACGATGAACAACGAGTAATCGATGCCCACCGCAAGACCCATCATCGAGATGAGGTTCGGCACGAAGAAGCTGAACCTCCACACCTGCCCGATCAGGCCGATCAGCCCGAACGCGATGCCGATCGCGAAGATCCCCATGATGATCGGCGTCACGCCGGCCAGGAGCGAGCCGAACACGACCAGCAGGACGATGATCGCGACGAGGACCCCGATCCCCTCGCCCTTCTGGAGATCCTCCTCGGAGATCTTCTTGAAGTCGTCGGTCGAGGTCGGCTCGCCCAACGCATACATCTTGGTGCCATCAGTGCTGTACCGCTCGCGGATCGTGTTCAGTTCCTCGACGTGTGCGTTCGTCACATCCGAGTCCCCGGTGAGGATCGCCGTGAACAGCACCGCCGTGCCGTCCTCGGAGTCGATCGGTCCGAGAGCGGCGACCTGCGGGTTCGACGCGTCTTGCTCGGACAACGGGTAGCCGCTCGGGACCTGAAGCACCACCGACGGATCGAGTGCTCGCAGATCGTCAAGGGCTGAGTTCACCGTGCTGGCGAACTGAGGGTCGGTCGTGGCGCCGTCGCCTCCGACCAGAACGAAGGTCTCCGGCGAGACATCCTGCTCGAGCTGCTTCTGCTCGAGGAGCTTCTGCGCCTGGATCGCCTCGGGATTGTTCGTGAAATCGAAGTCCGTGGTAAGCGCGTCGCTCAACATGGCCCCGGACGCTCCGAACCCGAGGATCAGGACCACCGCCCAGATCCCAACGGTCCGCCACGGGTGACGGCTGCTCGCTCGTGCGATCGACTCCGGATTGAGCCTCATCCTGTCTCCCTCGCTTCCTGCCGAGTGTCGGAATCTTGCCTTCCGTCGACTTACACCATATGCTTACAACGTACGGAGTATAGGCGTACGATGTAAGGTGTCAACCCCGGGAACCGGACGTCGCTTCCCGGATCGGAAAGTTTCTCTGACGGGTATGGACGGTGGATGAACGTGCGGACGAAGACCGAGGTCACCGAGGAAACGCGGCACCGCGAGCCGCTCACCCGAGACCGGATCATCGAGGCGGCGCTGCGGGTCATGGACGCGGAGGGTCTCGAGGCCGTCACGATGCGCAGGATCGGGCGGGAGCTCGGCGTGGAGGCGATGTCCTTGTACAACCACGTCGAGGACAAGGACGACATCCTCGAGGGCGTCACCGAACGCGTGATGAACGAGTTCGAGTTCCCCGGATCCACGGACGACTGGGCCGACGACGCGCGAGCGATGTCTCACGAGTGGCGGCGGCTCCTCGGCCTGCATCCGAGCGTCTGCCAGCTCCTGGCGGAGCGCCACAAGCCGCTCGACGGTCTCGCGACGTTCCGGGCGATGGACTCGGCGCTCGGGGTCTTGCGTCGCGGCGGTCTGTCGGCCCGGGACGCCGCGCAGGCGTTCAACGCGCTGGGCGGCTACATCCTGGGCTTCGTGATGATGGAGCAGGGGCTGATGCTCGGCAACGACGACGAGCATGAGCGGGAGCACGATCTCGCCATCGACGCGCTGCGAGGCTCCGGGCTCGTCAACGTGATGGAGTGCTTCCCGTTCTTCGCGGACTGCACGACCGACCAGCAGTTCGACTTCGGGCTGGATCTGATGATCCGCGGGATCCGGGCCGGGGTCGACGGCACCGCGTAGGCCGTCCCGCTAACGCAGCCCCAGCTCCTCGCCGACCCGACCGAACACCTCGAGGGCCTCGCCCAGGTCCTCCTCCGTGTGATCGGCGGTCACGATCGTCCGCACGCGGGCCGAGCCCTTCGCGACCGTGGGGAACACGATCGCGGGGCAGAACACCCCCTCCTCGAACAACCGCCGCGCGAACGCTTGCGTCGGCTCCTCGTCCCCGGTGATCACCGGCGTGATCGGCGTCTCGCTCTCACCGGTGTCGAACCCGAGCTCGTGCAGCCCCGCCTTGAACGATCGCGTGTTCGACCACAGGCGATCGAGCCGCTCGGGCTCGTCCTTGATGATGTCGAGCGCCTCGATACACGCCGCGACGGCCGCCGGTGGCGCGCTTGTCGAGAACAGGTAGGGCCGCCCCCGGTTCTGCAGCCACTCGATCAGCTCGTGCGGCCCGGCGATGAAGCCACCCAGCACGCCGATCGCCTTCGAGAGCGTGCCGACCTGCACGTCGACCCGGCCGTGGAGGCCGAAGTGGTCGACCGTCCCGGCGCCTCCCCTCCCGAGGACGCCCGACGCGTGGGCATCGTCGATCATCATGATCGCCCCGTGGCGCTCGGCGACCTCGACGAGCGCGGGCAGGGGCGCGATGTCGCCGTCCATCGAGAACACGCCGTCCGTCACCAGCAGCTGTCGCCGACCCTCGGCCTTGCTCTCCCGCAGCAGGGCGTCCGCGTGGTCGGCGTCCTTGTGCTCGAACACCTTGATCTCGGCGCGCGAGAGCCTCGCCCCGTCGATGATCGATGCATGGTTCAGGCGGTCGCTCACGATCACGTCCTGCTTGTCGAGGATCGCAGCGACGGTCCCGGCGTTCGCCGTGAAGCCCGACTGGAACATCAGCGCGTCCTCGGCGTGCTTGAAGGCGGCGAACCGAAGCTCGAGCTCGCGGTGCAGGGTCATCGATCCCGCGATCGTCCGCACGGCACCCGTCCCGGCGCCGAGCTCGCTCGCGGCCTTGGAGGCCGCGGCGTTCATCCGGGGGTGGCTCGCCAGCCCGAGGTAGTTGTTCGAGGCGAGGTTGATCACGTCGCGCCCGTCGAACCGAGCCCGGGCGCCCGTTGGTCCCTCGAGGGTCCTCGGCTGCAGCAGGAGTCCCTGCTGATCGAGCTCGGCGAGCCGCCGCTTCAGGAAGTCGAGCGCACCCGGCATCGAAACCTCACGCTACCGCATACGCTATGTCCTCCAATCCGGCCGACCGAGGGCCGATAGACGCAGGAGGCATCGTGGCCGACATCGAGCTCGACGCGTTCCTCGCGGACTCCGTCGCGTCGGTGCAGGGCAAGCTCTACGCGCTCGGGGCGGGGTGGAACCGCATTGCCGTCGCGCTGTTCCCGGCCCGCCACGACCGGGTGGGGATCGGGCTCCTGGTCCGAATCCCGTCGGGTTCGGTCGTCGAGCCGCGCCGGTTCGAGCTTCGGCTGCTCGGCCCGTCGGGACAGGACCTCTCGCTCGGCGCGGGTCCCGAGGGCCCGGTCAACCGCATCGGCGGCGAGTTCACCGCGGGCGGCGAGGAGGAGCAGATCGTGCCGATCGCCCTGAACCTGAACGGGCTCCCGCTCCCCGGCCCGGGCGACTACCGCGTCGTGATCTCGATGCAGGGGGACGACGTGAAGGTGCTCCCGTTCACCGTCCAGGCGCTCGACGCCCAGCCGCGACAGGAGCCGCCGGCAACCACGACCGGGACGGCCGGCTACCTCTGATCGTTCCCGCTCGGGAACACGATCACCTTCGCGGCGTGACCCGAGCCGGCCGTCTCGAACGCCTCCTCGTACCGATCCAGCGGGAACCGGTGCGTGATCACGGGGGAGATGTCGACCCGTCCCGTAGAGAGCAGCGTCGTCGTCTGCTGCCACGTCCGGAACATCTGGCGCCCGGTGATCCCCAGGATCCGCGCCTCCTTGAAGATCACCTGGTCGTTCAGGTCGAGCGTCACCGGGCCGTCCGGGAGCCCGAGCAACGACATGCGACCACCCCGTGCAAGCAGGCGTGTGCCCTGATCGATCGCCGTCGCGTTGCCCGACATCTCGAGCACGACCTCCGCGCCATTGCCGTCCGTCGCGTCGAGCACCGCCTCGACGGGGTCGTCGGCCTTCGGGTCGATCAACAGGTCGGCACCCATCTTCGCCGCGAGCGACCGGCGTTCGTCGTTGGGCTCGATCGCGATCACCTTCCAGGCGCCCAGCGCGCGGGCGATCCCCACGGCGAACAGGCCGATCGGGCCGCAGCCGATGACCGCGACCGGGTTCGTGAGCAGGTCCTCGCCGCCCTCGGTCCCGAACGTCGCGTGCACGGCGTTCCCGAAGGGTTCCATCACCGACGCGTGGTCGGGCTGGATGCCTTCACCCACGATCCACGCGTTCTCCGCCGGCACGACGACGTACTCCGCGAACGCCCCGTCGGTGTCGACGCCCAGGATCTGGAGGTTGCGGCAGATGTGTGCTCGTCCCGTCCGGCAGGTGGAGCAGACACCGCACGCGATGTGTGTCTCGACCGCCACGAAGGCGCCCTGCTGCACGTGGTGGACCTCCGGACCGACCGCCTCCACCGTCCCCGCCACCTCGTGACCGAAGGTCATCGGCACGCGGGTCACGCGGCCCTGGGCCCACTCGTTCCAGTCGAAGATGTGGAGGTCGGTCCCGCAGATGGACGCGGCGTGCACCCGGACGAGCACCTCGCCCTCGCCCGGTTCGGGGACCGGGACGTCGGCGAGCTCGGCGCCGGGGCGAGGTGCGGTCTTGCGAAG
>CBRGMI010000118.1:0-6000 GCA_967797495.1 uncultured bacterium | reverse complement strand
TACGCGGTCGCGATCCCGTGGCTGATGCAGGCGCTCGACGTCTCGTTGGGGCGGGCGCTCGAGCTCGGGCTCGCGCCGTTCGTCGTCGGGGACACGCTCAAGCTGCTCGCGGCGGCCGGGCTCCTTCCGCTGGCGTGGCGCACACTGCGCCGGAAGACCTGATCAGCGCCGGTACGCGATCCTCGAGAACCGTTCGAGCTTCTCGAACCGGTGCTCCGCCTCGATCATCCGGACCGTGCCCGACCGGTTGCGCATCACCATCGAGAACGTGGTCGCGCCGTCGGGCCAGTACTTGACGCCGCGCAGCAGCGACCCGTCGGTGATCCCGGTGGCCGCGAAGAACACGTCCTGCCCGGCGACGAGGTCGTCGGTCGTGAGGACGCGTTCGATGTCGTAGCCCGTGTCGAGCAACCGTCGCCGCTCTTCGTCGTCGCGCGGGAACAGGCGCCCCTGCATCGCTCCGCCGAGGCACTTCAAGGCCGCGGCGGCGACGACGCCCTCGGGCGTCCCGCCGATCCCGAGCAGGAGATCGAGTCCCGAGGTGCGCGTCGTGGCGGCCGCGATCGCGCCGGCGACGTCGCCGTCGGTGATCAGGTGGACGCGAGCGCCGACCTCGCGGACGCGGGCGATCATCTCGGTGTGGCGTTCGCGGTCCAAGATCACGACGCCGATCTCCTCGGGGCGGATGCCCTTGGCCTTGGCAACCAGGCGAACGTTCTCCTCTGGAGAGGCGGTGATGTCGATCGCGTCCGCCGCCTCCGGGCCGGTCGCGACCTTCTCCATGTAGACGGCCGCGCCGGGGAAGAACATCGAACCGCGTTCGGCCAGCGCGATCACCGAGAGCGCGTTCGGCTGTCCGCCGGCGGTCAGGCGCGTCCCGTCGATCGGGTCGACGGCGACGTCGCACGCCGGTCCCTCGCCGGTCCCAACGGATTCGCCGTTGTAGAGCATCGGGGCCTCGTCCTTCTCGCCCTCCCCGATCACCACGACGCCGTCCATCGAGACCGTGTCGATCATCAGGCGCATCGCGTCGACCGCGGCCTGATCCGCCGCGACCTTGTCGCCCCGGCCCACCCATCTGCCGGCGGCGAGCGCCGCCGCCTCGGTGACCCGGACGAGCTCCAGTGCGATGTTGCGGTCCGGACGCTCCTCCATCGCGCGATCCCCCCGGTTCGAGCCCGTCGTCCATTCCGTCTGGCCCTGCCGAGCCATCCTACGTGCGCGCCCCGCGCTCGCGCGCGGGCGGGACGAGGCCTCGTTCCGCGCACCATTCGAGCGTGCGTCGCAGCGTCGTTTCGACCGGCGTGTACCGCAGGCCGAGCTCGCGCGCCGCCCTCGAGCCGTCGTACCGGTGCCCGTGGAGCAACGTCCGAACGGCCTCGGGACACACGGTCGCGTCGCGACGCAGGGTCCTCGCACCCGCCCCGGCGATCCGGCCGCCCACCGTCGCGACCCAGCCCGGCGCGAACCGCACCTTGCGGGGGAGCCCCCAGATCCGGTCGAGCAGGTCGACCGCCTCGCGGGTCGTCAGGCTCGCTCCGGACAGCAGGTACCGCTGGCCGGGCGTCCCGCGCGTTTCGGCCAGGACGTGGCCCCTCGCGCAGTCCTCGATGTCGACCAGCGAGATCGTCGTGTCGACGAGCACGGGGAGCCGTCCGTTCACGACCTCGAGCAGCAGGCGCGCCGAGCCGGTCGCTCTCCCGGGCCCCTGGACGGAGGAGGGGTTCACCGACACCACCGGGACGTCGAGCGCCCCCGCGAGCTCGAAGACGCGTCGCTCGGCCAGGTGCTTGGAGCGCTCGTAGGCGGAGAGGTACGAGCCTCGATGAGGCGAGTCCTCTCGCCCCACCGTGTGCCGGGGCTCGCCGATCGCCGACGAGGACGATGTGTAGACGACGCGTCCGACGTCGGCGGCGGCGGCGGCGCGGACCATCGTCGCCGAGCCCTCGACGTTGGTGCGGACCATGTCGATAGGATCCCGCAGGCACATCGCGTTGACGCCCGCGACGTGGAAGACGGTCGAGCAACCGCGCATCGCCTCGGTCAGCGACGCGAGATCCAGCACGTCGCCCCGGACCGCCTCGGCACCGAGCGCGGCGACCGCGTCCGCGGAGGCGTTCGACCGCGCCAGTGCGCGGACGTTTCGGCCGTCGGCGACGAGGCGCCGCAAGAGAGCCCGCCCGACGACGCCGGTCCCGCCGGTGACCAGGACCGGTTGAGTCACGCGGTCGCGTCGCGGCCCGACGTGATCGATCCGCGGAACCGCACGACGTACTCGAGACCGGAGAGCACGGTGATGACTGCCGCCGCGATCATCGCCCACTGATCCAGGTACAGCGGGCCGATCGGTTCGCCGGGACGCAGGATCGCGAGGAAGATCGCGAGGAACTGCACGTTGGCCTTCGCCTTGCCCCAGACCGACGGCCGGACGAGGTTTCCGGTCGACGCGACCGCTCCCTTCAGGCCGATGATCAGGATCTCGCGGCCGATGATGATGACGGCGATCCACGGCGACACCCGTCCGACCACGAGCAGGCCGATCAGCGCGCCCGCGACCAGCAACTTGTCCGCCGTCGTGTCGAGGAAGTTACCGAACACGCTCGTCTGCGCCCAGCGGCGGGCCAGCAGCCCGTCGAAGAAGTCGGTGAGCGCGGCCACCGCGAACAGCGCCGCGGCGATGGTGAACGCCGTTTCGCTCTCGGGTCCGGCCAGGATCAGCGCCAGGATCACCGGGACGAGCGCCACCCGAGCCCACGTCACGACCTTGAGGAACGCTGCGGCGCGGAGGTCGGCGGCGGTGGTCACGGCTTCGTCGGCATCGTAGCAGCGCCCCTCGCCGCGAACGCCCGACGGGCTTCCGGGTCGGGGTCGTCACCGCCGGTCCCCTCGCAGCCCTGACTGACTAGGCTGCGCTGCATGGACGCGCCGACGATCCTCACGGTCGACGACTACGAGCCGCTCGCCAGACAGGTCCTGCCGGCCGACGTCTTCGACTACTTCGCCGGCGGCGCGGGCGACGAGTGGACGCTGGCGGAGAACCGTCGCGCGTTCGAGCGCTGGGTGATCCGGCCGCGGATGCTCACCGGCGCCTGGCCGGTCGATCCCTCCACCCGGATCCTCGGAACCGACGTCGCGTTTCCGGTCCTCGTCGCGCCGTGGGCCTACCAGAAGCGCGCGCATCCCGAGGGGGAGCTCGCCACCGCGCGGGCCGCCTCTCGAGCCGGGACCGTCATGGTGGTCTCGACCACCACGGTCGACTACCTCGAAGAGATCGCGGCCGCTTCGGACGCCCCGAAGTGGTGGCAGCTGTACGTCTTCACCGATCGGGGCCTGACGGTCGAGATGCTGCACCGGGTGCATGCGGCGGGGTTCGCGGCCGTGTGCCTGACGGTGGACTTTCCCGACAGCGGCCTGCGCCATCGGGATACGCGGAACCTCTTCGACATGCCGATCGGCTTGCCCCAGGACGATCTCACGTTCGCTCCCGACCTCACCTGGGACGATCTCGCGTGGATCCGGGAGGCCGCTCCGGTGCCCCTGCTCGTGAAGGGACTC
This sequence comes from uncultured bacterium, assembly GCA_967797495.1. Classification (GTDB taxonomy): domain Bacteria; phylum Actinomycetota; class UBA4738; order UBA4738; family HRBIN12; genus DASSJM01. The sequence goes on along the minus strand of CBRGMI010000118.1, from coordinate 2,445 downwards.
CTGACTGCCGAGGACGCGCTGCTCGCCGTCGAGGCCGGCGTCGACGCGATCGTCGTGTCGAACCACGGCGGCCGTCAGCTCGATTCGGTCCACGCGCCGATCACCGTGCTCCCCGAGGTCGTCGAGGCCGTCGAGGGTCGCGTGCCGGTGCTCGTCGACGGCGGGTTCAGACGCGGGACGGACGTCTTCAAGGCGCTCGCGCTCGGCGCGGACGCCGTGCTCGTCGCGCGCGCCACGTGCTGGGGCCTCGCGGTGGCGGGGGAGGACGGCGTGGTGGACGTCCTTCGCATCCTGCGGGCCGAGCTCGAGAACACGATGGTCCTGGCCGGCACGCGTTCGGTCGCCGACATCTCGGGGGCGCTCGTCGAACGCGCGTGACGGGTTCGAGGTCGTCTGCCAGCATGGGCGTCCGCATGACGCGCATCGACCTGCACACGCATTCGACCCACTCCGACGGGACGTTCGGGCCCGCCGAGGTGATCCGCCTCGGCGCCGAACGCGACCTGGACGTGGTCGCGCTGACGGACCACGACACGACGGACGGCCTGCCCGAGGCGCTCGCCACCGGACTCGAGGTCGGCGTCGAGGTCGTGCCCGGCGTCGAATTCTCCTCCGAGTACCTGGGGACGAGCGTCCACATCCTGTGCTACTGGATGGACGCAGAGGACCCCGCGCTGCAGCTCGAGCTCCGACGGCTGCGCGAGGACCGCTACCGGCGCGGCGAGCTGATGGTCGAGAAGCTCGGTTCCCTCGGTCTGCCGATCGCGTTCGAACGCGTCCGCGAGATCGCCGGGGACGCCACGATCGTCCGCCCGCACATCGCGCAGGCGATGGTCGAGGCGGGCATCGTCGAGACCGAGAAGGAGGCGTTCGAGCGTTACATCGGCGACGGCGGGCCTGCCCACGTCGCCAAGCACGCGCTCGACCCGGTCGACGCCGTGGCCCTCATCGAGGGGGCCCACGGGGTGTGCGTGCTCGCGCACCCGGGGATGTGGGGCGATCAGAGCTCGGTGCCGGACGAGTTGATCGAGCGCATGGCGGCGTCCGGCATGCGGGGTCTCGAGGTCGACCACCCCGATCACACCCCCGAGGCTCGCGAACGCTATCGCGCCATCGCGGGCCGGCTCGGCCTGATCGCGACCGGCGGCTCGGACTGCCACGGGACGCGGTACGACCCCGTCCGAATGGGAAGCTCGCTCTGCGATCCGGAGGCGTTCGCCGCGCTGCGTGCCGCGGCGTTCCGCGGATCACCCGCGGCGCCCACCCCGTAGCATCGGCCTGTCATGGCCGGCAAGCGGATCCTCGTCGTGGGCGCCGGGTTCGCCGGGCTCTACGCCGCCCTGCATCTGCGCCGAGCCGTCGACCTCGGTCACCGGGTGACGGTCGTCAACCCCGAGAACTTCATGCAGTACCACCCGTTCCTGCCCGAGGTCGCGTCGGGCACGATCGATCCGCGGGCGGCGGTCGTCCCGCTCCGGCGCGTGCTCCGTCACTGCGAGGTCGTGATCGGCGAGGTGGAGCGCGTCGACCGAGGCCAGCGGACCGCGCGCGTCCGCCTCGCCGACGGCCGGCACGTGGCGCTCGGCTACGACGTGGTCGTGCTCGCGCCCGGCTCGTGGGCGCGCGTGCTCCCCATCCCCGGCCTGGCCGTGCACGGTGTCGGGTTCAAGACGGTCCAGGAGGCCATCTGGCTGCGCAACCACGTGCTCTCGCGGCTCGACCTCGCCGCGGTGAGCGACGACGCGGAACGCCGGAGGGCGACGCTCACGTTCGTGTTCGTCGGCGGGGGGTACGCGGGGGTCGAGGCGCTGGGCGAGCTCGAGGACCTCGCTCGCGACGCGATCGACAGCTACCCGAGCCTGCGACCGGACCAGATGCGATGGGTCCTGGTCGAGGCGACCGGCTCGATCCTGCCCGAGATCGGCCCGAGCCTCGCCGACTACGCGATCGAGCGCCTGCGGAAGCGCGGGATCGAGGTCCTGCTGAACACGCGGCTCGACTCCGCGGAGGACGGGGTGCTCCGCCTGTCCGACGGGCAGGCGTTCCCGGCCGAGACGCTCGTGTGGACCGCGGGCGTCAAGCCGTCACCCCTCGCGGCCGAGTCCGGCTTCCCCGTCGACGAGACGGGCCGGATCCGGACCGACACGTTCCTGCGCGTCGAGGGCGTCGAGGACGCGTGGGCGGCCGGGGACTCGGCGGCGGTGCCGGATCTCCTCGGCGGGGGGGTGATGCCGCCCACCGCGCAGCACGGGATGCGACAGGGGAAGCGGCTCGGGAGCAACGTCGTCGCGGTGTTGGAGGGGCGCCCGCCCGAGCGGTTCGGATACCGGGGGATCGGGGCGGTCGTCTCGCTCGGCCGGTACAAGGGCGTGGCGACGATCCGGGGCATCCGGCTCCGCGGGTTCCCGGCGTGGTTCGCCCACCGCTCGTACCACCTGTACGCGA
>CBRGMI010000117.1:0-6027 GCA_967797495.1 uncultured bacterium | reverse complement strand
CGATCTGGGTCGTCGCGCCGGGGCGCAGCCTGCGGAACGCGAGCAGGGCTCGTGCCGTCGGCTCCACCCACCCCGCGGTCCCGAGCGCCCAGCCCCAGCCCGGGACGTTCGGGTCGTGCGGGACCACGGGGTCGGGTGGCAGCGTGCGCGCGGGGGTGGCGACGAGGTGGTCGAGCGCTCGTTCGCGTGCGTCGCCCGGTGGGAGGGCGAGGGCCGCGAGCCCGGTGGGGGCGTCGTTCTCGACGGGCCCCGCGGTCAGGCCGAACGAACCGTCCGGCCGCTGCGCGCCACTCAGCCAGCGGCGCGCGGCGTCGTCGTCCAGCGCGATCGCGGCCAGGGCCGTCGGCTCGGGCTCGGGCTCGGCGCCGGGCATGGGACCGAACGCGTCGCCGCTCCTCGAGCGGTCCAGGGTCTCGGCCGAACGTTCGAACAGCGAGCTCACGGCAGGAGTATCGGCGCCCTCGAGGCTCCGCCAAAGGACCTAGGGTCCCGCGAGCGCCCCCTCGAGATCCAGCAGGAACTCCTTGCGCCACTCCTGGCCGCCGTACTTGCCCACCCCGCCGCCCGAGGGCACCACGCGGTGGCACGGCACGACGATCGGGATCGGGTTGTCGTGCAGGGCGTTCCCGGCCGCCCGGGCCGCGCGAGGGCTGCCGGCGCGCCTGGCGACGTCCCCGTAGGTGGAGACCGACCCGAACGGGATCGCGGCCGTCGCCTCGAGGACGCGCCGGGAGAACCCCGGCGGCGTGAGCGACCAGTCGACCGCCGTCCGGAACCGGTGCACCCGACCCTCGAAGTACGCCTCGAGCTGTCGACGCGCGGCGTCCGTGCGCGTGCGATCCTCGAGCAGCCGCGGGGAGAGCGTGTCTGCGAGCTCCTCCAGGACGTGCTCGAACGGCTCCTCGGGGAACGCGAGCCGCACCAGCCCCCGGCCCGTGCTCGCGACGAACAGCGTCCCGACCGGCGTGTCGACCGTCGTGTACCCGACGTCCACGAGCCCGCGGCGCCGAGCCACCTCGAGGGTGGACGCGGCCGCCCGGCGCGACGCCTCCTCGAACCCCTCGTCCCATCCCAGCCGCTGCATCATGCGTTGACCTCCTGCATCGATCGGAGCTTCTTGCGCCCCTCGTAGGCGTTGGCCCTCGCGGCCTCCTCGGAGATGCCGAGCGCGTCGGCGATCTCCCCGTACGAGAGGTCGAGCACGTACCGGTGGATCACCGCCGCCCGCTGCATCGGCGGCAGCGTGCCGACCGCCGACCAGACCTCGGGGTCGCCGTCGGGCGGCTCGGGCGCGGCCCGCTCGGGCAGCCGCTCGACGGGGATCGGTCGTCGTCGTTCGCCCCGCCAGTGGTCCAACGTCTTGCGGGTCGCGATCGTGAACAGCCACCCGCGGAGGTTGCTCGCGTCGTGCAGGCGCGGGTACGCGCGCAGCGCCGAGAGGAAGGTCTCCTGGAAGCAGTCGTCGGCGTCCTGCCGGCCCACGGCGGCAACCAGGAACCGGTAGACGTCGGTCCGGTGCTCGTCGAGCAGACGCTGGAACGGTGGCAGCCTCATCGGGCACGACAACGGTTGGGGCAGGACCGGCGTGAGACGCGCACCGATCGGCGCGTCACACGACCGGCCACGGGTACGCTCGTCCGGGACCGGGTTCGGGGAACCTGCCCGAGCGCACGAGGTCGCCCAGGCGATGCGCGATCGCGTCGATCTCGGCGGGCGTGAGCAACGTCTGGAGACGGTCGCGGAAGGGCCCGGACGCCAGGCTCGGCCCGAGCCCGCGCAGGTCCTCGAGGAGGACCTCGGGGATCGGCTCGTCGACGAAGTCCCAGATCACCGTCCGGAGCTTGGGGTCGACGTGGAAGCAGACGCCGTGGTCGACCACGAAGATCCTCCCGTCCTCCGCGAGCAGGCAGTGGCCGGACTTGCGATCGGCGTTGTTCGCGACCACGTCGAAGAGCGCGATCTTGCGGAACTCGTCGGCGCGGTCGCGCTGCATCGTGAGGTAGTGCTGGTCCGGGTCGAACGCCACGAATCGCTGCACCGAACCCATTCCCTGAGGCCCCTCGCGCAGAACGGTCGGCGGCACCCACGGCCAGCCGAGCGCGTCCGCCAGCACGTACGCGGCGACCTCCCGGGCGGCCAGCGTGCCCTCCTCGAAGTCCCAGAGCGGCGCCTCGCCCGACCGCGGCTTGTAGACGGCGAGCATCTGATCCCGATCGGCACGCACCCGGGCGAGGAAGGTGAAGTTCGAGGCGCGGGGGAGCAGGCCGAGGACCTCGATCGTGCCTCGCTCCAGGAGGGCGAGCGCCGCGGCGTCGTCTCGGATCCGTTCAACGTCGGTGCCGTCGGTCCCGTCGGTGCCGTCGGTCCGGCGCTCCGACGGTTGCCGCTCGGGCTCGCCGAACGTCACCGGCCCGCGCTCTCGCGGTGCCCGTTCATCGCGGGGCACATGTGGCCCTGCGGATCGATCGGGTTCCCGCAGTACCGGCACTTCGGCCGCCCGCGCTCCGCGACGGCCGCCCCGTGCCGCGCGAGCGCCAGCATCTGCTCGCGGGTCGCCCACAGGCGGACGCGATCGGGCTCGGGACCGTCCGTCTCGGTGCCGGGCGCGCCCTCAGGCTCGGCGGCCTCGTCCTCTTCGACGTTCGGCTCGTCCTCTGGCTCGTCCTCTGGCTCGACGAGCTCCTCGATCTCGAGCAGCATCAGGTCGCGCTCCTCCGCGTAGCCGATCGAGAGGCGGCCCGCGCGCCAGAGCGGTTCGAGCGGCGGCTCCAGGCCGAGCTCGTCGCTCGGAGGCCCCTCGCCGGTCTCGCGTCCGACCGTCGCGAGGATCTCCAGGATCGACGTCCCCAGGAGCTCGACCTGCTCCTTCTCGACCAGGATCGTGATCGATCGGTCGCCCTCGCGCGCCTGAAGGAAGAACGTGCGCTCGCCCGGCTCCCCGACGGCGCCCGCCGTGATCCGGTCGACGCGTTCGAGATCCACCGACCTATCCTCCCACCTTCCTCGGGCGCGACCGGAGCCCGGCGAGGTCGCCGGTGTCGTTCACCTTCAGGAGTCGGGGCACCGCGTCATCGAGCGAGACGGCCGTGATCGAACCGGTGTCGACGACGAGGCGATGGAGGTGGTCAACGTCGGCGCCGGCGACCTGGGCGATCACCAGGCGGATCGGATCGGCGTGCGACACCACCACGACGACCCCCCGGGGGTGGTCCCGGGCGATCCGGTTGACCTCGTCGACCGCACGCGCCTGCACCTCGAGCAGGCTCTCGCCCCCGGGGAACCGCATCGCCGAGGGAACCCGTTCCACGGTTCGCCACAGCTTGGTCTTCCGCACCTGGGCGATCGACCGCCCTGTCCACTCGCCGTACCCCGTCTCGATGAGGCGGCGACGGACGTGCACGCTCAGCCGGCGGGCCTTCGCGAGCGGCGCGGCGGTCTCGCGGCAGCGCTCGAGGGGGCTGGAGTAGACCGCGTCGATGCGGATCCCGTCGAGCCGCTCGACCAGGCGCTCGGCCTGCCGCCGGCCGGTCTCGTTCAGGTGGACGCCTGGTGCCCATCCGGTCAGGCGCTTGCCGGCGGCGTCGGTGTGACCGTGTCGAATCAGGAGCAACGTCGCCACGCGGCGTAGCGTACCCGCGCCCTCGCGCGAGACCGCCCTGCAACGGTCAGGGCGACGCCGGCAGACGGACCTCGAAGCGGGTGCCCTGTCCGAGCTCGCTCGTCACTGCGACGCGACCGCCGAGGTTCTCGGCGACGTGCTTGACGATCGACAAGCCCAGGCCCGTGCCGCCCGTCTCGCGCGACCGGGCGCGATCCACCCGATAGAAGCGCTCGAAGATCCGAGGCAGGTCTCGGTGGGGGATGCCGAGTCCGGTGTCGGCGACCGCGAGGACCACATCGGCGCCGTCGGCGGTGAGCTCGACGTGCACCTTCCCGCCGGGCGGGGTGTACCGGATCGCGTTGTCCACCAGGTTGCGCACCAGCAGGGCAAGGTCCCGAGCCGAGCCGCGAACCCGCGGCACGGCCGCCGCCGCGACCGAGAGCCCGACGCCCGCCTCGGCGGCCGGGTCCTCGAACCGCTCCCCCTCGTCCCGGACGATCGCGTCGAGCGCCACCGCCTCGTCGAGCACGCTCCCCGACTCGAGCCGGGACAGGTCGAGCAGGTCCGACACGATGCGCGACAGGCGCGCGGCCTCACGCTCGAGCTGGGAGGCGAAGCGCGGGATCACCGAGGGGTCCTCGGCGGCCGCCGTCCGGATCGTCTCGGCCGCGGCCTGGATCGAGGCGGCGGGCGTCTTCAGCTCGTGCGACGCGTTGGCCACGAAGTCTCGGCGCACCCGGTCCAGCCGCCGGGTCTCGGTGATGTCGCGGATCACGAGCACGACCGAGCCCTCCCTCGTGGGGGCGGCGAAGCCGCGGAGGGTTCGGGCCGGCGATCCGGTCTCGACCTCGACGGTGAGCACCGCCTGGGCCGTGGCGGCCCGTTCGGCGAGGTGCCGCAGGCCGAGGGGGAGCAGCGCCTCCATGGAGGCGGGCCGAACGCCGAGTTGCGCCTCGACGGCCGGGTTGGAGAGCCTGGTCCCTCCGTCGGGCCCGAAGAGCAGCACGCCATCCTCCATCGAGGACAGCACGAGGTCGGCCGACCGCCGGGCGTCCTCGGCGGCCGCTCGTTCGCGTTGGAACTCGTCATCCCGTCGGGCACGCTCCCGAGCCTGTGTTCGAACGCGCACCCGCTCCCGGCGCAGGAGCGCCAGCGAGGCGACGCCGAACAGGATCCCGCCGAGCGCGACGAGGATCGGGACCGCGTCCATCGCCGAGCAGTGTAGGGAGCGCCGGCGGGCGCGCCGTCACGATGTGTTCACACGCCGGGCGTCGTTCACCCGGTGTTCACGTTCGCGCCTGCGGCCGTTCACCGCCACTGGATAGCGTCCGCGCGACGACCCAGCCCGCTCGACAAGGAGGTTCGGATGGGGAAGCGCAAGAACGGCCTGCTCGTCCTCGCGATGATCGCCGTGCTGGCGCTCGTCGCGGCGGCCTGCGGTGACGACGACGGCGGTGGTGAGACCGGCTCGACCACCGGAGCGAGCGGGGCGACCGCCCTGACCGGCACCATCGTGATCTCCGGTTCGTCGACCGTGCTGCCGATCTCGAGCCTGGTCGCCGAGCTCTTCAGAGAGGACGTTTCCTCGGACGTGTCGATCACGGTCGACGGCCCGGGCACCGGCGACGGGTTCGTGCTGTTCTGTGACGGCGAGACGGACATCAGCGACGCGTCGCGGCCGATCGAGCCGGAGGAGGCGGCTGCCTGCAAGAAGAGCGGGATCGAGTACGTGGAGCTCGCGGTAGCCTTCGACGGCATCACCGTGATGACCAATCCGGCCAACGCGGACGTGACCTGTCTGAACGACGGCGACCTCTACGCGTTGTTCGGCCCCGAGTCCGACGGGATCGACACGTGGGACGGCGCCGACTCGCTCGCGACGAAGGTGGGCGGCAACGGCGGCTTCCCGAGTGCACCGCTCGAGATCACGGCGCCGGGCGAGGAATCCGGCACCTACGACGCCTTCATCGAGCTCGCCGGCATCGAGGACATCGCGCTCGAGCAGGGCGTCCCCGAGGACGACGCGGCCGCGCTGCGGACCGACTACACCGCCTCGCCCGACGACAACGTGATCATCACGGCCATGGAGGGCTCCGACAGCCCGCTCGGCTTCGTCGGGTTCGCCTACGCCGAGGGCGCGGCGGACCAGGTGAAGATCATCGAGGTCGATGGCGGCGACGGATGCGTGGCGCCCACTCGCGACACGATCGCCGACGCCTCCTACCCGCTTTCCCGGACGCTCTACATCTACGTGAACAAGGCCAAGATCACGGAGAACCCGGCCGTCAAGGCCTTCGTCGACTACTACCTCACGGACACGGGCGTGGTCACCGCCGTCGACCAGACGGGGTACGTCGAGCTGCCCTCCGACCAGATCGAGGCCAGCCGCTCGACGTGGGAGTCCGAATCCGCGTAGTGCGTTTCAC
>CBRGMI010000116.1:0-6071 GCA_967797495.1 uncultured bacterium | reverse complement strand
AGCTGTTCATCGAGATGCGCGAGCAGCTCGCCGAGATGCGCCGGCGCACCGAGGAGCTCGAGCGCGAGCTGCTCCAGCAGATGCGCCGCCGCCGCTCCGGCGGCGAGATCGTCCCGCTGCGAAGCCTTCGGTCGTGGCCGTGGGAGGGAGAGGACGCGGAGGACGCCGCCACGTGATCGAGCTCAGCGGCGACCGGGTGCGCCTGCGCGGATTTCGTCCCGACGAGGTCGACCTCGCGCTGGACCAAATGCAGTCGATCCCCGCGTCCGAGCTGGACGCCGAGGAGCGGCGCGAGCGGCGCGAGCGCATCGAGCATTCGGGCGAGCGCGGTGAGTGGGAGATCGTGCTGGCGATCGAGGCAGACGGCCACGTGGTCGGCGACGTCCAGGGACGATGCCCCCGCTTCGCCATGCCCCGCGGGGTGTGGGAGCTCGGGATCGAGCTGTGGGACGAGGGCGATCGGGGTCGAGGGTTCGGGACGCAGACGGTGGCGCTGCTGTCCTCCTACCTGTTCGAGCGCGAGGACGCGATCCGCGTGCAGGCGACCACCGACGTGGACAACGCGCCGATGCGCGGAGTGCTCGAGCGGTTGGGGTTCGCGTTCGAGGGCGTGCTGCGCGGGTTCATGCCCGACCCCGGCGGGCCCCCGCGCGACTACGCGATGTACGGCCTGACCGAGGCCGCCTGGAACGACGAGAAGAGGGACGGCCGGAGGGACCGATGGACGCCAACAAGCTGACGATGAAGTCGCAGGCCGCGCTCGAGGCGGCCAGACAGCAGGCCGTGGCCCGCAGCCACCAGGCGATCGAGCCCGAGCACCTGCTGTTCGCGCTCCTGTCGGACCCCGAGGGCATCGTGTTCCCGGTCTTGCAGGGCATGGGCGTGGCGCCCAAGCCGCTGCGCGACCAGGCCGACGCGGCGCTCGACCGGCTGCCGAAGGTCTTCGCGCCAGGGCAAGCCGGAGACGTGGAGGCCCGGCTCGGCCCGGCGCTGGGAACGGCGCTCGACGCGGCGTTCCGCGAGGCCGAGGCGATGGGCGACGACTACGTCTCGACCGAGCACCTGCTCCTGGGGCTGCTCGAGGGGACGTCGAACGCGGCGCGGATCCTCCGCGACGCGGGGGTCGAGCGCGACGCGCTGCTGTCCGCGCTCGCGCAGGTGCGCGGCCGGCGCCGCGTCACCGACCCGAACCCCGAGGACAAGGTCCAGGTGCTCGAGCGCTACGGCCGCGACCTGACGGAGCTGGCCCGCAAGGGGTCCCTCGACCCGGTGATCGGCCGCGACGACGAGATCCGGCGCGTGATCCAGGTGCTCTCCCGCCGGACGAAGAACAACCCGGTCCTGATCGGCGAACCCGGCGTGGGCAAGACCGCCATCGTGGAGGGCCTGGCGCAGCGGATCGTCTCGGGCGACGTGCCCGAGTCCCTCAAGGACAAGCGCGTGGTCGCGCTCGATCTCGGCGCGATGGTGGCCGGCTCGAAGTACCGTGGCGAGTTCGAGGAGCGGCTGAAGGCCGTCCTGACCGAGATCGCCGAGTCCGAGGGGCAGGTCGTCACGTTCATCGACGAGCTGCACACGATCGTGGGCGCCGGCGCGGCCGAGGGGGCGATGGACGCCGGGAACATGCTGAAGCCGATGCTCGCGCGCGGCGAGCTTCGCGCGATCGGCGCCACCACGCTGGACGAGTACCGCGAGCACATCGAGAAGGACCCGGCGCTCGAACGTCGGTTCCAGCCCGTGCTGGTCGGCGAACCGAACGTCGAGGACGCGATCGCCATCCTGCGGGGGCTGAAGGAGCGCTACGAGGTCCACCACGGCGTTCGGATCCAGGACCCTGCGTTGGTCGCCGCCGCCGTCCTCTCGGACCGGTACGTGACCGGCCGGTTCCTGCCGGACAAGGCGATCGATCTGATCGACGAGGCGGCGAGCCGGCTGCGGATGGAGATCGATTCGGTCCCGGTCGAGATCGACGAGGTGGAGCGCCGCATCATGCAGCTGGAGATCGAGCGCGCCGCCCTGCGCAAGGAGAGCGACCAGGCGTCCCGTGAGCGGCTCGACCGGCTCGAGCAGGAGCTCGCCGACCTGCAGGAACGCTCGGCCGCGATGCGCGGCCACTGGCAGCAGGAGAAGGAGCGGATCGACCGGATCCGGGCGCTGAAGGGCGAGATCGAGTCCACGCGCGGCGAGTTCGAGCGCGCCGAGCGCGACGCCGATCTCGAGCGGGCAGCCGAGCTCCGTTTCGGCCGGCTCGTCGAGCTCGGGAAGGAGCTCGAGCGGGAGAACCTGGCCTTGGAGGAGATCCAGCGCGATCGGAAGATGCTGAACGAGGAGGTCACCGAGGAAGACGTCGCGCAGGTGGTCTCGATGTGGACCGGCATCCCGGTCGCCCGCCTGATGGAGGGCGAGATGGCCAAGCTCCTGCACCTGGAGGAGGCGCTCCATCGACGCGTCGTCGGACAGGACGAGGCCGTCTCCGCCGTCGCGAACGCGATCCGGCGCTCCCGAGCCGGGCTCTCGGATCCGACGCGGCCGATCGGCTCGTTCCTGTTCCTCGGCCCGACCGGCGTCGGCAAGACCGAGCTTGCTCGCGCGCTCGCCGAGTACCTGTTCGACGACGAGCGCGCCATGGTCCGGATCGACATGAGCGAGTACCAGGAGCGTCACACCGTGTCGCGCCTGGTCGGCGCGCCGCCTGGCTATATCGGGTTCGAGGAAGGCGGCCAGCTCACCGAGGCCGTCCGCCGGCGCCCCTATTCCGTCCTGCTGCTCGACGAGATCGAGAAGGCGCACTCCGACGTGTTCAACGTCCTGTTGCAGCTGCTCGAGGACGGGCGTCTCACCGACGGGCACGGGCGAACGGTCGACTTCCGCAACGCGGTGGTGATCATGACCTCCAACCTCGGCGGCGCGATCTTCCGGGAGACCGAGATCTCGGCCGACAAGCGCCGCGAGGCGGTCCTGGAGGACGTGCAGGGCTTCTTCCGTCCGGAGTTCGTGAACAGGATCGACGAGATCGTCGTGTTCGAGCCGCTCACGCCCGAACAGATCGGTGCGATCGTGGACATCCAGATCCGTCTGCTCGCGGAGCGCCTCGCAGAGCGGTCGCTGGGCCTCGAGCTCACCGACGCGGCCCGCGACCTCATCGCGGCCCGTGGCTACGATCCCGCGTTCGGGGCGCGGCCGCTGAAGCGGCTCATCCAGCGCGAGATCCAGGACCCGCTCGCCGTGAAGCTGCTCTCCGGCGAGATCGGCGAGGGAGATGCGGTGCTCGTGGACGCCGATGGGGAGTCCCTGACGTTCGGGGCCGTTTCCAGTCTCGACCCCGCACGAGCCGAGTCCGCCGACTGAGCGGTGGTGATCCAGGCCTCGTCTCGACGATGAGCGGGTCGGTACCTCCGCCGCCACCTGCGGTCCCGGCGGCCCGATGGGCGGGACCTCGGCGAGCGCCTCGGGTCGTCGCCGTGCGAGCCAGGGGCTAGGCTTCCCGTCGACCTCTGCAGAAGGGAACGACCGTGGGTTGGACCATCGCGATCATCGGCGGGATCGTCCTGCTGATCCTGATCTTCGGCGTCGTCTCGTACAATCGATTCGTCTCCCAGCGTCAGCTGATCAAGGATGCCTGGGCGAACATCGATACCGAGCTACGCCGCCGGTACGACCTGATCCCCAACCTCGTCGAGTCCGTTCGCGGCTACGCCTCGCACGAGCGCACGGTGTTCGAGAACGTGACGCGCGCCCGCGCGGCTGCCGCCTCGGCGACTGGCTCGCCTGCGGCCCAGGCCGCCGCCGAGGGGCCGCTCGTCGCCGCGCTGCGACAGCTGTTCGCCGTGGTCGAGAACTACCCCGACCTGAAGGCCAACCAGAACTTCCTCGCGCTCCAGCAGGAGCTGGCCAACACCGAGGATCGCCTGCAGACGTCGCGCCGCTTCTACAACGCCAACGTTCGCGACTACAACCAGCGCGTGAAGCAGTTCCCGTCGGTGATCATCGCGTCGACGTTCAACTTCGATGAAGAGGAGTTCTTCGAGATCGAGGACGCGCTCCGCGAGGCGGGCGCGCCGCAGGTGGCGTTCGGCGGCGAGGGACCCGGCGTCACGTTCGGCGGGCCCGAGATCCCGCCGGCCGCACCGCCGCCCGCGCCGACGGCGCCGACGGGGGAGCCCTCGGGGACGCCGCCTCCGTCGCCCGGGACGCCCGACGCCTAGGGCTGGCGGGTCGGGACCTCGTCTGGCTCCCGAAGGAGCTCGGGAGCGAGGCCGCACCCGTCGAGCATCGTCGCGCGGCGGACGTCGCCGGTCAGGAGCGTCCACACGATCGCCCAGACGAGCGCGACGCCGCCCATCGCGAGGGCCGTCGTCTTCGCGGTGAACACGTCGGCGAGCCAGCCCGTCAAGATCGCCGACAGGCCGAACGTCAGCGTCACGAGCATGCCGTCGACGGCGAAGATGCGGCCCCGGATCCGGTCGGGCACGATGCGCTGGAGCCCGTAGGACGACAGCGTCCACTGGGCGCCGCCGCCGACGTGCGCGACCAGGACCGCGCCCATCGCGAACACCAGCGCCGGCGCCAGGCCGAGGAGCGCGTACCCGACCCCGAACGTCGCCAGCGCGCAGCCGATCGCGCCGAACAGCCGACGGTCCTGGGGGCCGGCGAGGGACCTTCCGATGAACGGGCCGATCAGCGCCCCGACGCCGCGCGCCGCCATCAGCAGCCCGAGCCCGATCTCGCCCGCGTGGAACCTGCCGAGGGCCAGGATCGGCAGGAGCACGAGCACGCCGCCGGCGACCCCCCAGCCGAACTTCACCGCGAGCAGCGCGAGGACGCGGTGGTCCTTGCGCGCGTACCGGACGGTCTCGACCGTATCTTGGCGCAGGCTCGGGCGTTCGTGGACCGCCCGATCCTCCGCGAACGTGACGTGGATCCCGAGGATCAACAGGGCCGAGAGCACGAACGAGGCGGAGTCCACGACGATCGCGACGTCGGATCCGAACACCCCCGCCACGACCCCGCCGAGGGCGCCGCCGACCGCGAGCATCGTGCCCCACAGCGATCCGGACAGCGCGTTCGCGACCGAGAGGTCGCGCTCGTCCACGAGGTTCGGCATCGCCGCCATCGAGGCCGGCTCGAACGCGGCCGCGAACACCGCGGTCGCGGCCAGGAGGACGTAGACCAGCCAGGCGAGATCGTCGGTCCGTACGAAGAGGAAGCCGAGGACGAGGACCGCCCGGGCGAGGTCGCAGCCGATCATGAGCCGTCGCCGGTCGATCCGGTCCGCCAGCACCCCGGCGAACGGCGAGGCGAGGAAGTACGTCAGGTCCTGGGCGGCGATCGTGAACGCCACGGCGATCGCCTGCCCCGTGAGGTCGAGCATCAGCCCGAACAGGGCGATCAGGAGGAACCAGTCCCCACCCAGCGAGACCACCGAGGCGAGGTACAGGCGGCGGAAGTTCCGGTTGCGCCGGAGCAGGGCCACGGAGGCCCGAAAGCCGCCCAGGGTCTCGACCGGTTCGCGCGCTTCCACGTCGATTTGCAAGACTACTGGCGCAGGACACGACCGAAGGAGGCCGACGGATGGGGCTCGACGGGGTCACGTGGTTCCGGCAGGCGGCGTTCCGGTGGCAGGGCGACGGTCCCGTCGTGTACGTCGATCCCTGGGGCGTGCAGGACGACGTGCCCGCGGACGTCATCCTCATCACGCACGCGCACTTCGACCATCTCCAGCCGAGCGAGATCGAACGCCTGCGCACGTCCTCGACCACGATCGTGGCCCCGCGAGACGTGGCCGACGAGCTGACCGGCGACGTCACGGCGATCGAGCCGGGTGGATCCGTCGACGCCAGCGGGCTCAAGATCCAGGCGGTCCCCGCGTACAACACCGCCGAGGAACGTCTTGACATGCATCCGCGGGCGAACGGCTGGGTGGGGTACGTGTTCGAGTTCGGCGGGCGGACCTTCTATCACGCCGGGGATACCGACGCGCTGCCGGAGCTCGAGAGCCTCGACCCGGACGTCGCGATGGTGCCGATCGGCGGGACCTACACGATGGACTGGGAGGAGGCGGCCGGGTTCGT
>CBRGMI010000115.1:0-6087 GCA_967797495.1 uncultured bacterium | reverse complement strand
GCACGAGCCCTGCTCGCGTTCCGCAGGCTGCGCCCCGGCGCGACGACCCAGATCGACGGCGCCGTCGGATTCCTGGCCGACCGCGAATGCGTCGGCGGCGGGTGGAACTTCGGCAACCGATCCGTCTACTACGTCGACCTCCCGCCCTTCGGTCAGACCACCGCGGCCGGCCTGATAGGGCTGCACGCCCTCGCATCGGGCGACGGACTCGTCCCGCGAGGGGTTGATGCGCTCCGCGGTCTGTGGCCGCTCGAGCGCGGTCCCCTCACGCTGGCGATGTCGCTCGCCGCGTTCCGCCTCCTCGACCTGGTCGACGCCGAGGAGGTCGAGCACGCCGTCGAACGCACGCTGGACGGCCCGCCGCCGGACGTGATCTCCCTTGCGTGGATCGCCCTGGCCTCGGGGCCGGGGCTCTCGGAGCTGGCGGTGACGGGATGACTCCGATGGACCGCCGAACGTTCCTCAGGAGGGCCGGCATCGTCGTCGCCGGCTCGGCGGCCGTCGGCCTGGGTGCCGGCGCGGCGATCCCGGGCCTGCTCCATCGGTTCGACCGTCCCTGGGACGACGACGCCTTCGCGCCGCCCGGGCGGCCGAAGGTCCTCGTGGCGCGCGTCGCCTCGTACGACGTCGACCTGGAGAGCATCGTCGAGGAGGGACTGGCCGAGGTCGGCGGTTCCCTCGCCGGCCGTTCGGTGTTGCTCAAGCCCAACCTCGTCGAGTACGACCCGGGCACCGTCATCAACACGGACCCGAGGCTCGTCGCCGCCACCGTGTTGGCGGTTCGACGCCTCGGCGCGTCCGCCGTGCTCGTGGCCGAGGGTCCTGGGCACCGGCGCGACACCCCCTTCGTGGTCTCGGCCTCCGGTCTGGGCGAACGCCTCGCCGAGGTCGGGGCTCGGTTCGTGGACCTGAACCTCGCCCCGGTCACCCGCGTCCCGCTGCACTCGCGGTTCACCGACCTCGGCGAGCTGTGGCTGCCCGCCCCGGTCGTCGAGGCGGACGTCGTGATCTCGATGCCGAAGATGAAGACGCACCACTGGGCGGGCGCCACGCTGTCGATGAAGAACTGCTTCGGGTGCATGCCGGGTCGCATCTACGGCTGGCCGAAGAACGTGCTGCACTGGGCCGGCCTGCAGGAGGCGATCGTCGACGTGGCCTCGGCCGTGCGTCCCGAGCTGCAGATCGTCGACGGGATCGTCGGCATGGAGGGCAACGGCCCGATCGACGGGACGCCCGTGCAGGCCGGCGTGCTCGTGTTCGGGACGGACCCGGTGGCAACCGACTCGACCGCGGCGCTGGTGATGGGTTTGGACCCGGCGGGGATCTGGCACGTCAGCGAGGCGGGCAGGTTCCTCGGCCAGGCCGATCCCGAGCAGATCGTGCAGGTCGGCGAGGATCCCGAACGCTCGATGACCTCCTTCGACGTGCTGCCGGTCTTCGAGGACATCACGATCGGCTCGAACGCGAGCGACGCCGCGCATGCGGGCCTCGGCGACGCCAACGCCTGACGCTTCCGGCGATCCCGGGGGAAGATGGTCCACGTGGCACCGACCCGAACCCTCGCCGCCGTGCTGTCGCTCGGCCTGCTGACCGCGGCCTGCTCCTCCGACGACGGGCCGCCGCAGTCGACGGGCCCGAGCGGCAACAGCTCGGGCATGGTCGCCGTGGCCGCGAGCGTCGACCTCTACACGGGAGACCCGCAGCGGGTGGATCTGGGGCTCGTCATGCCCGACAACAGCTTCGTGAGCTTCGGGACCGTGGATGTCTCGTTCTCGCTCGTCGGCGACGCCGCGCAGGCGAGCGAGCAGGCCGGCCCGACGGCCACTGCGACGTTCGTCCCGACGTTCGGGACGCCCGAACGCTCCGACGGGCCCGTCGTGACCCAGCCGAACGAGGGACGCGGCGTCTACGAGGCGACGGACGTCGTGTTCGACACCGCGGGCGTCTGGGTGGCCGAGGTCACGGCGGACGTCGAGGGGCTAGGCTCGCAGACCGCGCAGGCGTCGTTCGCCGTGCAGGAGCATCCCTCCCTGCCGGCCCCCGGCGACCGCGCGCAGAAGACCGAGAACCTCACCGCGCAGTCGAAGGGCGTCCCGCTCGCGGCCATCGACTCGCGAGCCGCGAGCACCGGCACGATCCCCGATCCCGAGCTCCACGGGTGGACGATCGCGCGGGCTATCGCGGAGGGCCGGCCGGCGCTCGTCGTGTTCGCGACGCCGCTGTTCTGCGTCAGCCGGTTCTGCGGCCCGGTGACCGACATGGTCGAGGACCTCTCCCGCCGGTACGACGACCGTGCCGTGTTCATCCACGTCGAGATATGGAAGGACTACGACAATCAGAAACTGAACGAGGCCGCGCTCGACTGGTTGCAGATGCCGAACGGCGACCTCACCGAGCCGTGGCTGTTCCTGATCGGCGCGGACGGCACGATCGTGGACCGCTGGAGCTCGATGTGGAGCGAGCGCGAGGTCCAGACCGAGCTCGAGGCGCTCCCGCCGATGAAGGGGTAGCCGCGGCGTCGAGCCCGCACCGTCGTACGGTCGAAGCACCCGTAGGATGAGTTCCATGGCCGAGGACCACCTGCCCTCCCCTCCCGCGCCCACGATCGAGGTGTGCTACCGGCATCCCGACGTACCGACACGCGTGCACTGCACCCGATGCGAGCGCCCGATCTGCCCGGACTGCATGATCCCGGCGCCGGTCGGCTTCCAGTGCCCCGAGTGCGTGGCGGAGGCCCGTCGCGAGTTCCGAAGGGGGCCGGGACGACCGCTGCGCGGCGGGGTGAGCGTCACCAACGCGCTGCTGGTCGCGATCGCGATCCCGTTCGCGCTCGAGGTGATCGTCGGCGGCCCGCAGGCGCTGTTCAACCCGAGCGGGCAGACGCTGTTCCAGCTCGGGGCGATGCAGCCGATCGCGGTTGCGAGCGGGCAGTTCTGGCGCCTGTTCACCGCGATGTTCCTGCACGCCGGCCTCCTCCACATCGCGCTGAACGCCTACTTCTTCTACCTGTTCGGTCGGACGGTCGAGGGCAGCTTCGGGCGTACCTGGATGGTGGTCATCTACATGGTGTCGGGGTTCGTGGCGAGCGTGGCCTCGTACGCGTTCGGGCCCGTCAGCACGCTCGCCGTCGGCGCGTCGGGGGCGATCGCGGGGGTCTTCGGCGCCTTCATCGCCTACGCGTATCGCCGCCGCCACATGGCGATGCACGCCGCGAACCTCCGGATGGCCCTGACGGTGATCGTGCTGAACGCGGTCATCGCGTTCGGCTACCGGGCGATCGACTGGCGCGCACACGTCGGCGGCCTGGTAGCCGGGTTCGTCATCGGGTACCTGGCCGATCTGCCGTCTCGCCAGCAGCGCACCCTCGTCGCCGCCGGCGGAACGATCGCACTCGCCGGCGTCGGCGTCGCACTCGTGCTGTGGCGAACCGCGGACATCCGATCCATCCCCGGTTTCGAGCAGTTGGTCGCCCAGCTCTTCGCGTTCTTCGGCTGAGGGCCGCGTTACCTCCCGCGGTCGCCGATCCCGTAGATCCCTCCGCCTCGCGTCCCCACCCAGATCATGTCGTCGAACACCGACGGCGTGGACTCGATACACGAACCCAGGGAGATCGACCAGATCTCGGGCGGCTCGCGGAACGCCTGGGAGATGTCGAACGCGTGCAGCATGCCCCCGCAGTCGCCCTGCAGCAGCACGTCGTCGATGGGCACGGGTGAGGACCACGTCGGGCCGGCCAGGTGGATGCGCCAGCGCTCGGTCCCGGTCCGCCGGTCGAGTCCGATCAGGTCGCCGTGGTGCGTTGCGATGTAGACCATCCGGCCGTACAGGGCGGGCGTGGCCCAGGCGCCGCCGGCTCCATCGGACCCGCGCTCGGTGATCGGGAACGACCACACGAGCGGATCGTTCGGCCGGCGCGGGTCGAGCTTCATCAGCTGGCCCACCTCACGGGCCCGGGACGTGTCGCGCTCGAGCTCGCTCGCCGCGTAGAGGAACCCGTCCTCGTCGATCACGACGCTCGCGTCGGTGTCGTCGCCCGTCCAGAACCTGAACACGCGCTCGGCCCTCGCCCCGCCCCTCAGGACGCGGCGGATGTCCCAGCCCTGGACGAGCCCGCCGGAGTTCGCGAAGTAGGCCACCCCGTCGCGGAACGCGACCGAGCTCTCGATGGAGACGTTCGAGTCGGGCAGGGCCGCGAACAGCTCGTCGTCGAACCCCGGCACCGTCAGGACCACCTTCGGGTGGACCGTGACCCGCCCCCGCTCGTCGTAGCCACGGTGCAGCCGGATCACGTAGAACCAGGAGTTCTCGCCGCCCTCGAGCAGGTAGTCGCCGACCACGAGCGGCGCGCCGTCCCAGTCGTCGTTCCAGACGGGGTTCGGGACGCTGGTCTCGGCGTCCAGGACCCACAGGACCGTCGGCTCGGGTCGATCGAGCGCGATCACGCGGAACAGGTTGTCGCGTGAGCCCGCGTAGTACAGCGGGTACCCGTCCGGGTCGCTGCTCGCCGACCCCTTCGCGAGGTCGCCCGTGGGCAGGGCCGGTCGCACCGGCTCGCCGGTCCGGCCGTTCAGGAAGTGGTACGCGCCGTCGTACGCGTTGATCCGCACCTCGATCCTGCCGTGCTCACCGACGAGCACGTTCGGCTGGCCGGTCCAGCCCGTGCCGCACCACTCGCGAGCGCCGTGCTGATCCGTCGAGGTCGAGCACAGGCTGCCGTCGGAGGGGTAGCGCCACGCGATCCTCGGATGCATCGGGACCGGCCCGGACCCGTAGTACGTGCGCGTCTGATTGCCCCGGAACGTCGTGATGCCCTCGAACGTGGTGTTGGCGGGCTGCGGGCTCGGGTCGGGGCTGTGGGTGGGCGGCGGGGAGGTCGTGGTGGTCGCCACCGTCGGGCTCGAGGGCGCGGCCGCCGCGTCCTCGGTAGGAGCGGGCCAGAGCTCCAGGCGCCAGGCCACGATGCCACCGACCGCCACCGCGAGGATCCCGGCGGCGAGGACGTACGGGGTGCGCGAACGGGCCGCGTGCCGAGCCCGCCGGCGCCGGGACATGCGGCGCATCATCCCACGCCGGATCGGGCGGATCGGGTCAGACCGGACCCTTGGAGGCGGGGTACGACCCCAGGACCTTGAGCATCGAGGTGTGCACCTTGACCTCATCCAGCGCGGCCGCGACGTTCTCGTCCTCCACCGAGCCGTCCAGGTCGATGTAGAAGACGTATTCGAACGGCGATCCCCGCCTGGGACGCGACTCGAGCTTCGTCAGGTTGATCCCGCGATCGGCCAGCGGCTTGAGCGCGCGGAACAGCGAACCCGGCCGGTCGTCACCTGTCATGACCAGCGAGGTCTTGTTGGCGAGCCCCAGACCGGCGTCGTTCGTCCCGATCACGTCGAACTTGGTGAAGTTGTCCGGGTAGGTCTGGATGTGCTCGGCGAGCACGGCGAGGCCGAGGCTGGCCCCGGCCTCCACGCTGGCGATCGCCGCGTCCTCGAGTCGCCCGGACTCGGCGACGATGCGGGCGGCGCCGGCCGTGTCGTGGACGGGCACCGGGTCGATGTGGCGGGTCGCGAGGAACTCCTCGCACTGTGCCAGCGCCTGCCAGTGTGAGTGGGCGCGCCGAACGCCCTCGAGGCGGGCGCCCGGAAGCCCGAGCAGGGCGTGGTCGACGCGGAGGACGACCTCGCCCACCACCTTGACCAGGCTCGAGCGCAGGAGCAGGTCGTAGGTCTCGTTGACCGACCCGGCCTGCGAGTTCTCGACGGGCACCACGCCCAGGTCCGCCTCACCGCTGGTCACGCGCGAGAACGTCAGCCGGATCGTCTCGCAGGCGAGCGGCTCCGCGTCGGGGAACAACACCTTGACCGCGCGTTCGCTGTACGCGCCGGGCTCCCCCTGGTAGGCGACCTTCGGCATGCGCGGAGCGTAGCAGTGGGCTTCCCGCAGCCCGACCGAGCTACGAGCGGGTTCGCTCAGCCGATCTGGATCAGCCCCAGCTCGGAGGCGCGGGCCAGCGCCTGGACGCGGTTGCCGACGCCGAGCTTGCGGTAGGCGTTGCCGAGATGCGTCTCGACCGTCCTCGGCGAGAGC
>CBRGMI010000114.1:0-6099 GCA_967797495.1 uncultured bacterium | reverse complement strand
GTCGCACCGGTTCCTTGCGTTCGGACAGCAGGGTGATCGAGAAGACGGCCTCGCGCGCGAACGGGTTCATCACGACGACGTAGTCGTGATCCTTCTCGACGTCGGTCGTCCCGTCCGGCAGGAACCAGCGACCCCCGGCCGCCGGGGCGCACGGCTCGGCGGCCACGCCCCCCTCGCCCCCGCCGGCGTGGGCGAGCCACCCCACGGCCACCCACTGGCCGAACCACTCGACCATCGACGAGCTCTCACGGCCGCGTGAAGCGATCGGGATCTGCACGAGTCCGCCGGCCGGCACGTCGAACGTCTCCGGCTCGTCGGGTTTGTCCCCGTCGAGGGACCGGACCCGGACCGTCGCGCTCCGCTCCCCCGGGTTCGCCACCTGGAGCCGGACCTCCCACCCCTTCCGACCGCCGCCGTGCGGGCAGAACCACGCACCGGAAGTCGTAAGGACGTCGTTGGCCGGTGCGAACGTTCGGGGCGTGGCGTCGCGGTCGGCGTACGCCGCCCCGGCCAGCAGCGCCACCGGGACGAGGAGCGCGACCAGGGGCTGCAGCTTCCTCACGCGGACCCCGGCTTCCGCGTCATCCAGAGGGCGACGCCCCACAGGACCGCGAGCAGGAAGAGCTCGACCGTGCGGACCCACTGATCCGTGAAGCGAACGGCCACCGTCCCCGCCTGCACGGGTGCGGCGATCGCCCAGCCGTAGCCGGGGAAGGGCGCCAGCACCTCGCCGCCGTTCTCGACCCGCCATCCCGCGTCGAACTGTTGCGTCACCACGACGTGGCCCGGCGCATCGGCGGTTCCGGTGAAGGACGCGCCGCCGCCGCCGAGCTCGCGCGCGATCACGGCGGGCGAGGCCTCGACCTCGGCCGGGTCGGAGCGATCGGGAACCGGCGCGTTGGACGACACGAACGCGGTCGGCAGGGCGGCCGCGTTCCGATAGATCGTCAGTCCGCCGGCCGGGATACGGTCCAGATCCAGCTGCTCGGACAGGCGTTCCGCGACGCCCGGCGAGAGATCGCCCTCCCCGGCGATCACGAACCGGACACCGAACGGGCCGAGCAGCGCGCCGGCATGCCGGGTGCCGCCGCCGAGCAGCCGTTCGAGGACATCGTGGAGTTCGTCGTAGCCGCTGCCCGAGCGCGCGCGCCCCTCATCGAGCGCGGTCGCCCCCTCACGGTCGGTGAGACCGAACCGCACCGTCCGCTCGCCGGCCTCGGCCAACGAGATCGGGTCGCCTCCGGGAGCGGGGAACCGATCGCCGTCCGGATCGCCGAGCCACAGGATCCGAAACGGCCCCGGCGCGCTCGAGGCGATCACCGGCCACGCGGGCGGGAGTCCGCCCGGCCGCACCTCCCACTCGGCGAACGTGACCTGGAGGGCCTGCCCGGCGATGCCGACCGAGAGCACCACGGCGAGGACCGCCACCCCCAGCTGGCGAGCGCCGAACGCCTGCCGTTCCAGCCCCTTGCCGAAGGTCGAGAGCCCATACGCGACGAGCGCGCTCTCGGCCACGGCGGCCGCCGCGATCCACGCGGGCGCGTTGGTGAGCGCCGCGGGTAGATACCCGGCTACCGACGCCCACGCGAGGAGGGTCCCCGAGACCGCCACCAGCAGCGCTCGCCAGGCTCGGCCGCGCTGCGGATCTCCCGCGCCGGCGAAGCACACGATCGCGGCGACCGGGAGGAACGCACAGACGGCCCACGTCCCGGGTCCCGTCCCGGGAGCGAGCCGGAGCAGCGACCAGGGGTCCGTCGTCCCGATCTCGGAGGCGAGCGCCGAGGCGGGATCGCCCCACGCGGCGAGCGCGACGGGGAACGCGAGCAAGGCCGTCGAGAGCGCGGCGAGCGCGACCAGCGCCGCCCCGCGATCGCGTCGGCGGCCGGCGACGAGGTTCGCGAGCGCGAACAGCCCGACGGGCAGAACGATCGCCGGGGCGAACGCCGCGCCGATCGACAACGCCATGCCCAGCCCGACGCCGAACCGGAACGGACGCTCCGGGGCACGCCGGGCGAACGCGGCGTCGATCCGGTCCCACGCGAGCGGGAGGACCGCGAGCACGACCAGGAAGGAGAGCCGCCCCTCGGAGAAGCCCCAGAGCATCGTGGCGGAAAGCACGTACGCGGCCGCGGCGACCACGGCCGCGCCCGGCGAGCCCGTCTCGCGCGCCGTCGCCCGGTACATCGCGATCCCCGCGATCGCGGGCATCGCGCCGAGCAGGATCTTCTGCGCGAGCGCGGTGCTCCCGAAGGCCGCCCACGATCCCGCCCCCAGCCCGGCGAGGGCCGGGCTTCCCGGCTGGACACCGCCGAGGACCGTCGTGCGAACCCCCGAGCCGAACTCGCGGAAGAAGTCGCCGAGGTCGGTGGGGAACGCGGCGAGCGCCCCGCCCGAGAGCACCTCGGGGCCCACGAAGCGGCGCACCGCGAGCGCCCCGAGCCCGATCGCGAGGATCGACCCGAGCAGGACCGGGTGGCCGGCGGCCACCGTGGCAGCGCGGCGGGGCAGCGGGCGCCCGAGCTCCTCGTCGTCGAACTCCTCCAGACCCTCTTCCAGGAACTCCTCCGCCCGCTCGAACCACCTGGTGAGTCGGAAGGAGGACGCCATGAACGGGCGGATCCTTCGGTCGGCCACCGAGCGGACTGATTGGGCTCGGATCCTTCGGCGCAGCGTCCCGGGAAGGTGCCGGAGGTTCCACCCCCAGGCCCCGAGCAGGTCGAACGCGTCCTCGAAGCGCCGCGACAGGGCCAGGTAGAGCATCCGGGCGAGGCCGAGCACGGCGTACACGGGCAGGAGCCACAGCAGCGTGAGGACCCCGTAGTCCTTGAGCATCGAGGCCAGCGCGGCGCGCTCGGCGTAGTAGCGCGTGCTCCTCGAGGGCTGCTCCTCGCGTCGTTCGCCCCGGGACGTCGCGTCCCGGTGACGGGCGGTGGCGAGGGGGGTCATGAGGACCCGGAACCCGGCCAGGCGGGCCCGCCAGCAGAAGTCGAGGTCGTCGTGGTGACCGGCGAAGCGCTCGTCGAACGGCCCCGTCCGCTGCCACGCCTCGCGCGAGACCAGCATCACGGCCGAGGAGACGAACAGGACCTCGAGCACGCGGTCGTACTGCCCCTGGTCGAGCTCGCCGTCCTGCAGCGGGGTATAGGGGTGGCCGAACCGGTCGGTCGAGCGCCCCACCTCCCGAAGGACCCTCGGCTGGTCCCAATCGACGATCTTCGGGCCGACGATGCCGACGCGTTCGAGGCCCTTGATGCCCTCGGCCGCCTCGAGGAAGCGTGCGACGGCATCCGGCGCCAGCGCCGCGTCGTCGTGCACCAGTAAGAGGTAGTCGGCGGCCCGGGCGGCCGGGAGCTCGGTCGCGGCGGCCAGGGCGCCCGCGATGCCCCGGTTGTCTCCCAGCGCCACCACCCGCGCCTCGCCGAGCGCCTGTCGCAGGAGCTGGAGCGTGCCGTCGGAGGAGCCGTTGTCTACGGCGACGACGCCCAGGCGGGGATGGGTCTGCGCGGCCAGCGACTCGAGGCAACCCCGCAGCCACCCGACGGCGTCGCGCGTGACGAGCACGACGAGCACGCTGGGCGATCGGGCGGTTCTTGGAGCGGCAGAGGGATCGACGGTTGTCGTGGCCATGAAGGGCGCCCGCAGGCGGCGCGGAGCCTAGCACGCCGCTGTTTCGAACACGCGGAAGGGGGGCCACGCCCCCCTTCCGAGCACCAAACGGCGATCCGACGGCTTCCGCTACTTCGCGGTCCGCCTTCTCGCCGGTCTGCGTGCCGCAGTCTTCTTGGCCGCGGTCTTCCTGCGTGCGGTCTTCCTGCGCGTCGTCTTCTTGGCCGCCGGCTTGCGCGCGGCGGTCTTCCTGCGCGTGGTCTTTCTCCGCGTCGTCTTGCGCGCAGCGGTCTTCTTCTTCGCCGCGGGCTTCCTCCGCGTCGTCTTCCTCCGCGCCGTCTTCTTTGCTGCCGGCTTGCGCGCGGCGGTCTTCCTCTTACGCGTTGTTTTGCGCGCAGCGGTCTTCTTCTTCGCCGCTGGCTTGCGAGCCGCAGTCTTGCGCTTCGCGGTGGATCTCTTCTTCGCGGGAGACATCGGTCACCCCCTTTCCATCGGTGTCAGGACGCCATGCGCTTCAGGCGTCGCCGTTCGCGTTCGCTCATCCCTCCCCACACCCCGTACCGCTCGTCGCGGCGAAGGGCGTAGTTGAGGCACTCGATGCGAACCGGACAATCGGCGCAGATCCGCTTGGCCTCTCTCGATGAACCTCCCTTCTCGGGGAAGAACACCTCCGGATCGTGTTGCCGACACCGTGCCCGCTCCTGCCATGGGATGTAGTGATGCATGTGGTCCCCGTTCCCTCCCCGAAATCACACGCGTGTGATTCTGGGCCATCTGCTCCCCTCTTGGCAAGAGGGAAACTCGAGTTCTCGGACATCTCCACATGCGTCCCCAGAACAATCGAATACGTGCTTGGGCGCGGGTGCAAGGGGTTGTGCAAACTATTTCGATGGTCTATCTCGTTGACCGGTTCGGTCAAGCTCCTTGACGGAAACGGGCGTCGGAGGGTGTTCGCTCGGCGACCGCGGCCCCCGGCGGTGTCACCGGTGCATTTGCATCATGCCCGTTCGCGTTGCGCTGCAACCGTTCGTACGTTGTCGAACGTTCGACCGGCGTTCGGCCGATCGACGTGATCGCGGTGCGGATCTCGGAAGGCTCCATGCGGATCCCCCACTCTGCCCCGGCCATCCGGCTGATAGTTTCTTCCATCAGCGTCCCGCCGAAGTCGTTCGCTCCGCCCTTCAGCATCGTCTGACACGCTTCGACGCCCATCTTCACCCACGAGACCTGAACGTTGTGGATAACTCCGTCGAGCAGGACCCTCGCGACGGCGTGCATCCGCCGGTTGTCGTCGAACGAGGGACCGGGTCGCGCCTTGCCGGCGAGGTAGATCGGCGCGTTCTGGTGCACGAACGGGAGCGGGACGAACTCGGTGAATCCGCCCGTGTCGCGTTGGATACGCGCGAGCCGCCGGATGTGGAAAACCCAATGCGGGGGCGCGTCGACGTGCCCGAACATGATCGTCGATGAGCTGCGGATCCCCAGGTCGTGGGCGGTTCGGACGATCTCCTCCCATGCGTCGGCGGGCAACTTGCCCTTGGTCAGCACCCATCGGACGTCGTCGTCCAAGATCTCGGCCGCGGTCCCGGGGATCGTCCCCAGGCCGTGGTGACGACACTCCTGCAGGAATTCGCGGAACGAGATCCCGAGCCTGGTGGCGCCGTTCAACACCTCCATCGGGCTGAACGCGTGGATGTGGATCTCCGGCGCGGCGGCCTTCACGGCGTCGAGCAGGTCGAAGTAGAACGAACCCGGCAGATCTGGGTGGATCCCGCCCTGCATGCACACCTCGGTGCACCCCCACGCGGCCGCCTCCCTGGCGCGCTCGGCCACCTCCGAGATCGTGAGCGTGTAGGACTCCGGGTCGATCTCGCGCTGGGCGAACGCGCAGAACCGGCATCCGACGTAGCAGACGTTCGTGAAGTTGATGTTGCGGTTCACGACGTAGGTGACGTCCTCGCCCACCGCCTCGCGCCGCAGGTCGTCGGCGACCGCGCAGAGGGCCTCGAGGTCGTCCCCGTCCGCCCGGAACAGCGCGAGGGCCTCCCCGTCGGTCAGCGGCCGATGCGCCCGGGCCTTGTCGAGCCCCGACCGGATCTCGGCGGCGAGCCGGCGCGGGGGCACGCGTTCGGCGTGCCACGCCAGGGTGCGTTCGGGCACGTCGGTCTCGCCGTAGACGACCTCGGCGTCCGCACGCGGGCCCGCGCCCTCGACCTTCGCGAACGTGAGCTCGGTCGACCGGGGTTTCCAGGCGACCTCGGGATCCTGCCACCCGATCGGCGCCGCGAGCGTCTCCGCGGCCAGGCCGTCCGACCCCATCACGGCGGCGACGGGAGCGCGCATCTTGCCCGCGAGGAACGGATCGGGTCGGAGCGCGAACTCCGGGTAGATCGTGAGCCGCTCCCGCAGCTCGAGCCCGCGCTCGGCCGTGCGGCGGTCGAGCTCCTCGATCGCCGGCCACGGGCGCTCGGGGTTCACGTGGTCGGGCGTGAG
>CBRGMI010000113.1:0-6119 GCA_967797495.1 uncultured bacterium | reverse complement strand
CTGTCCCCGCCCGCCCGGCTGTCCCCGCCCACCCGGCCGTCCCCGCCCGCCCGGTCCACCATCACCCGGAGGATCCGGCGACCGCCTTCCCGGCCGAAGGTGGCCTCCCAGAGCTCCAGTCCGGCAGCCTCGACGACCGGCCGGACCAGATCGCCGACCCCGTTCTCGCGCACCCCGAACGACCCCTTCGAAAGAAAAAGTGGGCGCGAGCCCACTTCCGGGTGACACCGCTTGCGTTTCTGCTGCTCAGTATACCCGACGCTGCTGCCTCCGAGGCCGGGAAGCGTGCCTCAGAGGGCCCGGCGCTGCCCGTCCGGGGTGTTCCAGTGGTCTCGCGCGGCCATCCGACGGACGAGACGCGGGTCGTCCCAGGCTCGATGCAGCCGGATCCCCAGCTCGCGGCACACGGCCTCGACCTGCTCCTCGGTCTCGAACTCGTCCCGCACCCACAGGCCCGTCACGTCGATGAGCACGAGGTCCCACGTCCGAAGGCCGACGTGCTGCACGACGGCCTCCACCTCCGGTCGCAACTTGACGAACTCGCGAAGACCGCTCGGTGCCCTCACCGAGGCCCCCTCGTCCCGACCATGGGTCCACCCTAGGGGGCGTTCGCGAGCAGGTCCATCGCGGCGCCGGCGGCCTCGGCCAGGGGAACCTGCGATCGCTCACCGCTCGCGCGCAGCTTGAGGTCGGCCGTGCCGGCCTCGACTCCCCGCTTCCCGATCACGACCTGGACCGGGCAGCCGATCAGGTCGGCGTCGGCGAACTTCACCCCCGCGGTCTGGTCGCGGTCGTCGAGCGCAGCGTCCGCGCCGGCCTCGAGCAGCTCGCGGTACACGCGCTCGGCCTCGGCGACCACACGTTCGTGGTCCCGGTTGGCGAGCACCACCACCACCTCGAACGGCGCGAGCGCCTTCGGCAGTCGCAGTCCCATCTCGTCGTGGTACTGCTCGACCGCGGCCGCGAGCACGCGTGAGATGCCGATCCCGTGGCTCCCCATCTGGTACAGCCGCTCCGCACCGTCTTCGTCGACGAACGTCGCCCGCAGCGGGGCCGAGTACCGCGTCCCGAGCTGATAGATGTGGCCCACGACGATCGAACGGCCGATCCGGAGCTCGCCACCGTCGATCGGGCAGCGGTCGCCGTCACGCATGGCGATCACGTCCTCGTATCGATCGACGCGGAAGTCCCTCGTGACGTTCGCACCGGTGACGTGGTGGTCCGCCTCGTTGGCCCCGGTCACCCAGTCGCTACCGCCACGCACCGAGTGATCGGCGAGGATCGTCACCTCCTCCCCCAGACCCTGCGGACCGACGTAGCCCTTCGCGAACCCCCGGGCGGCGAAGTCGGCGTCCTCGAAGCGTCGGACCGGGGCCGGGAACAAGAGCCGCTCGATCTTGGCCTCCTCGACCTCCCGGTCGCCCGGCACCAGGATCGCGACCGTCTCCCCGCCGGCGTCGAACAGCATCGTCTTCAGCGTCCGGTCGGCCGGCACGTCGAGCAGCTCCGAGACCGCGTCGATCGTCGCGGCGTCCGGCGTGTGGACCTTCTCGAGCGGGGCGGCCCCGTCGCCGGAGGTGGCGTCGGGCGGCCGAGGGGTCGCGGCCTT
Source organism: uncultured bacterium (assembly GCA_967797495.1). Classification (GTDB taxonomy): domain Bacteria; phylum Actinomycetota; class UBA4738; order UBA4738; family HRBIN12; genus DASSJM01. Next base: position 4,510 of record CBRGMI010000113.1, on the reverse strand, counting down.
CCAGTCGGCCAGGTAGTCGCCGTTCACGCACTCGACGAACAGGTCCTCGCCGACGTCCGCGCGAGCCATGAACTCGTGGTTCACGCCCCCGCCGATCTGGCCCGGCTCGGCGTCGACGACGATGTACGACAGCCCGCATCGGTCGAAGACCCTCCGGTATGCCTGCAGCATCACGTCGTAGGACGCGGCCATGCCCTCCTCGTCCCGGTCGAACGTGTAGGCGTCCTTCATCAGGAACTCACGACCGCGCAGGAGGCCGAATCGTGGGCGGAACTCGTCCCGGTACTTCCACTCGATCTGGTACAGGTTCACGGGCAGATCTCGGTACGAGGGGAGGTCCCGGGCGACGAGCCCGGTCACGACCTCCTCCTGCGTGGGACCGAGCAGCAGCTCGCGCTCGTGGCGGTCCCGGAGGCGGAACAGCGTGTCTCCGTACAGGTCCCACCGGCCGGTGGCCTTCCACGGTTCGGCCGGCAGCAGGATCGGCATCCGGAACTCCTGCGCGCCCGACGCGTTCATCTCCTCGCGGACGATTCGTTCGATCTTGCGGATCGACCGGAGACCGAGCGGCAACGTGGTGTAGACGCCCGCCGCGACCTGCCGCACGAACGCCGCGCGCAGGAGGAGCCGATGCGACGCGATCTCCGCCTCGGCGGGATCGTCACGCAGCGTCGGCGCGAACAGAGCCGAGAGCCTCATGGAGGCTCAGGATACCGGTCGCACTCTGCCGCTAGATGTCGGTGACGACGCCGATGAACTGCTGCCACTGGGTCGAGGATGACGCGTACTGATTGAAGGTCGCGACGTTCTGACCATCGAAGGGGTCGCGGTTGATGGCGGTGAAGTCGCCCCAGCGCTCGGGGCCCTGGATGGCGTTGTAGGTCGACACCCCAGCGTGCACGAGGAGCTGCGTCCCGGCGGTCGACCCCGGCGGGATCGTGGCGACCCAGGCGGAGAGGAACTCTCCCTGCGGGGCGCTCGCCCGGCTGTACGTCACGAAGAGCGTTCCGGTGGAGTCGGTCGCCACGGTGGGCCATCCCACATCCACCTCCGGCGCGCCGACGATCCCCCTGCGCGCCACGACGGAGTTCTTGAGGATCGCGGCCGGATCGATCTCGTACCAGCGGACGGCGGCCTCGGGGTAGCCCCCCGTCAGGGTGTCTGGCTCGAGGTTCCTGAAGACCGTATGCGCGGTGAAGAGCTGGTTCTGATCGGCGTCATAGAAGGCATTGATGAAGCGGTGATCTCCCGCGTCCCACCAGAGATCGGGGTCGTTGGGACCACCTCCGCCCTGGGTCCCCAGCGGCGGGATCGAGACCTTCCCGGTGCGCTTGGAAGCCTTCTTCAGGGCGAAGCCGGACGCCGTTGGCTTGATCCGCCAGATCGTCAAATAGTCGCGCTTCCCCTTCGCGGGTTGGAACGAGGTCAGCAGCTGCGGGCCGGGCGAGGAGCCCACGGTCTCGGCCGGCCGCAGCGTGAAGGCCTGGTGACCCTTGTCGTCCTGGGTCTTCGTTCCGGCGAACACCGTCGGCGAGGGCGCCGGCTGGGTGCAGTCGTACAGCCCCACCTTGTCGATCGTCATCACCTGCGAGTAGCGAAACCGACCAATCGTGGTCGGGAAGGTGAACTGGTTCGTGGTGATCGTCACGTGCGTCTCGTTGAAACCCACCCCCGGATAGTCGGCCCACACCGCGGTCCCCCCGGGGACCTGGTCCCCCTTGAACGACACCGCGCACCAGGTACTGGGATCGCTCGCCGTCGCGTTCGGGATCGCGACCGTCACGATCCGAGACAGACGCGGCAGGTCCTCCTGCACCAGGTACACGAGGAGGAACGTGTCGAGGTACTGGTCGTAGACCACCTTGGGGTCGAAGACGAACAGACCAGCCGAATTCGCGTGAAGCTGATCGAGCGGGATGGGCGCGACGACTTGGGCGCCGTTCCGGTCGTAGACGGCCATCTGGGTGTTGACGGCGGCGACGTAGAAGCCGTCGCCCAGGGCGCCGGTCGTGTCGGATGGCTTCGACGAGGGATCGGCCAGCGCGTCGAACCCGGCCCCGACCAGACCCGGAATCAGTGGGCTCGATGCTCCGGCCGCGCCGGGCGCCGAGACGAACGGCCGAGACCGTCGCCCGAACACGTCGAACGACGTCGCCTTGGGCCTGGACACGCCCGCGTCCCTCCCGTACACGATCGCTCGAGTCGCGGTGCGGCCCTGAGGTCGCCCCTCACGCCGCGCCGCTGCCGGGGAAGCGAGCACGCCGACGGCCAGCGCGAGACCGGTCAGGACGCAGATCAACCTGCTGGACGTTCGCATTCGCCGCTCCCCCTTGCTCGGTGGCGAAACGCTACCCCACGTCCGGGAGCCGAGTCGACCCAAAGGCCGACGATCTGGAACCCCTCCCGGCCGGTCGCGGGTAGGGTACGGCTGCTTCTCAGGGACGGCGGTATGCCGCGAAGGAGATCAGGTGAGGGTCCGGCCCGATCGAGGCACGTTCGAACGCTCGGCCAGGGGCTTCGCGCTCGCACCGGTGTGGACCGAGCTGCTGGCCGACGTCTCCACGCCGGTGGGCATCTTCCCGGCGCTCGCGGGGGATGGGCCCGGCATCCTGCTCGAGAGCGTCGAGCGGTCCGAGCGCTGGGGGCGGTATTCGTTCGTCGCCGGCGATCCCGCAGCGATCGTCGTGCTCGACCGGGAGGGCCTGCGGAACCTCGCCGCCACGGACCGGCTTTCGGTCGACATGCCGAACACCGGTGACGCGCGGGCCGACCTCGTCGCCTTGGCCTCGTCGCTCCGGGCGCCGCGGGTCGCCGACCTCCCCTCGCTCACGGGCGGCCTGATGGGCTTCCTCTCCTACGAGGCGGCGGAGCTCCTGGACGGGCACCCGTTCCCGAGCGGCGATACCCTCGGGCCCCCGATCGCGCTGATGCTGGCCGACCGCGCCGTCGTGTTCGACCACTGGCGGCAGCGCCTGCTCCTGGTTGCGCACGTCGCCCCGGATGCCTACGACGAGGGCGCGGACGCGCTGGAGGATCTGGCAGAACGGCTCTCGGCCCCGACCCCTCCATCGCCGGAGCCCCTGCCGGGAACGATGGCCGACGTCGACTCCGTGGGCGAACCCAACATGCCCGACGACCGCTACCGCGAGATCGTCAGGACGATGAAGGACCACATCTCGGCGGGCGACATCTACCAGGGCGTGCCCTCGCGCCGGCTCGGATTCCCGTGCGCCGGCGGCGGGTTCCCCGTCTACCGGAGGCTCCGCGTCACGAACCCGGCCCCCTACATGTTCTTCGTCCGGATGCTGGGACTCGAGCTCGCCGGCTCGTCACCCGAACCACTGGTGCGCGTGGAGGGACGGACGGTCACGAGCCGTCCGATCGCCGGCACGCGCCCTCGGGGCGAGACCGAGCTCCGGGACCGCCTGTACGAGCACGAGCTGCTCGCCGACCCGAAGGAGCGCGCGGAGCACGCGATGCTCGTCGACCTCGCCCGCAACGATCTCGGCCGCGTCTGCACCCCCGGGACCGTTCGCCCGAGCGAGCTCATGTCGGTCGAGCGCTTCTCGAAGGTCATGCACATCGTGAGCACGGTCGAGGGCGAGCTCGCCGAGGGCGCCCACCCGCTCGACGCGCTCGCGGTGACGTTCCCCGCGGGCACGGTGACCGGCGCGCCGAAGCGTCGCGCGATGGAGCTGATCGCCGAGCTCGAGCCGACCGCTCGCGGTCCGTACGCGGGGGCGGTCGGCTACTGCACGTTCGCGGGCGACCTCGACTTCTGCATCACGATCCGGACCGCGGTCGTCGCCGACGGCGCCGCATACGTCCAGACGGGCGCGGGGGTCGTCGCGGACTCCGACCCCGACGTCGAGCTGGCCGAGACCAACGCGAAGGCCGCGGCCCTGCTGCCCGCGATCGTCGAGGCGGAGGCAACCGGCGTCTGGGAGGACCCGTGATCCTGGTCGTCGACCACTACGACTCGTTCACGTACAACCTCGTGCAGCTGCTCGAGACCCTGGGGACGACGACCGAGGTCGTGAAGAGCGACGCCGAGACCGCGGAGGCCCTCGTCGCGCGCCGGCCGGAGGCCGTCGTCCTGTCGCCGGGCCCCGGCCGGCCCGAGGACGCGGGGTGTTTCACCGAGCTGCTGCGGATCCTCCCGGCGTCCACGCCGGTGCTCGGCGTGTGCCTCGGCCATCAGGCGATGGGCGTGGTCGCCGGCGCTCGGGTCGAACGGGCGACGCCGGTGCACGGCAAGGCGTCGCTCGTCCACCACGACGGCACGGGGATCTTCGCGGACGTCCCCAACCCGTTCGAGGCCGGCAGGTACCACTCGCTGGTCGTGACCCGGGAGGGCTTCCCCGACGAGCTCGAACTGACCGCGTGGAGCGACGACGACCTCGTGATGGCGGCCCGGCACCGGACGCTGCCGAGGATCGGGGTGCAGTTCCACCCGGAATCGATCCTGACGCCGGACGGCCCCACGATCGTCCGGAACTTCCTGTCCATC
>CBRGMI010000112.1:0-6123 GCA_967797495.1 uncultured bacterium | reverse complement strand
CCTCCTCGAGCGCGGACCGCGCGTCGTCCGCGTCGCCGAACCGATGCGCGAGGCTGTAGAGGAACAGGAGCACCGGCAGCGCCGTCGAGTACGGCACGATCACCACGCCGCGCGCGAACGCGTCGGCGTGTGCTCGACGCAGGACCTCGTACGCCGCGTCCGGGACGGCGGCGACCGCGACGGGCGCGGTGAGCGACGGGTCGAGGTACTGCGCCACCTCCCGTGCGCGGAGCGCCACCTGGCGTTCGACCTCGCGCGCGAGCGCCTCGCGCTCGGTTGGGTCGTCGGCGGCCTCGAGCGCCTCCAACTCGGCCACCGCGGACCACTTGGAGTCGACGGGCAGCCGGCGGCCGTCCGGCAGCAGCAGCCCGAACTCGACCACGCGGCCGTTCACGCGCAGGTCGGTGACGAGCATGCCCGGCGGGAGCTGCGCGAGGTGCTCGCGGAGCACGTTCTCGCCGGCGCGGCCCTTCGAGGCGCTGCCGACGAGCACGGTCGAGAGCCGGCGGACGATCTGCCACGACTCCGCGTCGCGTTCGCGCCGCTCGTCCTCGCGCAGGGCGAGCGCCTCCAACACGCGCCGGGCGCCGGCGAGATCCGAACGCAGGTGCTCGGCCGAGCCCTCGCGGGCGGCCGCGGCGTCGGCGAGCCGACGAAGCTCCGCCGCCTGCACCTCGAGGCGCGCCTCCACCCGCGTCGACGGCGTCGAGGCCGACCTTCGCCACGTCCCCAGTACCACCGCCCCGAGCGCCGCGCCGAGCACGAGTCCGAGCACCGCGTAGCCGAGCTGGGTCATCCGCTCCTCCTTGTCCCCGGCAGCGTAGGGACGGGGAGTGACAAAACCTCAGGGCAACAGCGGCGGTGCCTACGACGTTGAGCCGGCGACGAGCTCGCCGCCCTTGATCACGAGCGCGGGCTCGAGCACCGCCCTGATGTCTTCGAGCGGGCTCGACCCGAACAGGACGAGATCCGCCGCGGCGCCCTCCGCCACCACGCCGACGTCGGCCAGCCGGAGGAGCGCGGCCGCGTTCGAGGTTGCCGAGCGCATCGCCTGCAGCGGGGTCATCCCCCACTCGACCATGCGGACGATCTCGACGAGCGTGTTCCCATGCGGGTTGAACGGCGTCCCGGCGTCGGTCCCGCACGCGACCCGCACGCCGCCCCGGATCGAGCGGCGGAACCCCTCGCGGGCGAGCTCGACGAGCGCGGTCGCCTTCTCGACCGCGTACGCAGGCACCTCGTCGGCGTGGTCGACGATCCCGCGGATCGCAGAGATCGTCGGGACGTGGAACGCCCCGCGCTCCTTCATCAGCCGGGCGCCCTCCGCCGAGAGCATCGACCCGTGTTCGATCGAGTCCACGCCGGCGAGTACCGCCCGGACGATCCCCTCGGGCCCGATCGCGTGCGCGCCGACCACGCGGCTCCACGAGTGCGCCTCGTCGACTGCGGCGTCGAGCTCCTCCTGGGTGAACGCCGTGAAGTCGTGGGTGATCCCCGGGGAGAGCACGCCGCCCGTCGCGACCAGCTTGATCGCGGTGGCGCCGGCGCGGATCTCCTCGCGCACCGCGCGCCGGAGCCCCACGGGCCCGTCGACCTCACGCGCGAACCCGATCTGGTGCCCGTGCCCGCCCGTGATCGTCAAGGCTCGGCCGGCCGCCAGGATCCTCGGACCGGCGAGCAGGCCGCGTTCGACGCCGCGCGCGACCTGGATCACCGAATCGCCCCTGCCTCCCAGGTCCCGCACGGTCGTCACGCCGTGATCGAGCGTCCGGGCCGCGTTGCGCACGGCCTTCACGGTCGCGGCGGCGTCGGTCGTCATCTCGCGCGCCTCGCCGGCGAAGTCGGCGCCCCCGTCGAAGCACAGATGGACGTGGCAGTCGATCAACCCCGGCGTCAGGGTCTTGCCGAGTCCGTCGATCTGGTCCGCCGCTCGCGCCGAACGCGTGGCTCGGGCGTGCGCGCCGACCCATCGGACGCGACCCTCCGCGACGAGCACGCCGGCCCGCCGCTTGACTGTCCGGCCGTCGAACAGCGTGACGTTCGAGACGTAGGTCGACACGCCGTCACTCGCCCCAAGGCGGCGCGACGCGTTCCCCGTCGCCCCGGATCAGCAGCGTGCCGACCGGCATCGACGTGAGGATCACGGCCTCGTCCCCCTCGAGCGTGAACGAGGCGTGGACGACCCCGGCCGGGATCACCGCCGTGTCGCCGGGTCGCAGCTCCGAGTCCTCGCCGTCGATCGTCACGGTCCAGCGGCCCGAGAGGAGCTGGGAGACCTCCTCGTGGTCGTGCGTGTGGTCGGGGACGCGCTGCCCGCCGGCGAGCTCGACCCGGTAGGTCATCGTCTCGGTCGCCCCGCGAACAGGCGACGCGAACCCCCGGATCCGAACACCCGACAGATCGAACACCGGGGCGTCATCGAACCGCACGATCGTCACCCTCATCCCCTCTCGTCCGCCTCGGCCGCCTACGAACCGCGCGCATCTTCCCAGAACGCCACCCGTGCCTCGGAACGCAACCCTCCCCCCTCGGGGTAGGCTTTCCCCGGCCCAATCGTCATTCCCCTGGAGGTTCGATCGGATGCTCGACGTCGCCAAGCAGGCCGTCGAGGCGGCCAGAGCCGCCGGTGCGGACTACGCGGACGCCCGCGTCGTGGCCGACGACTCGGAGTCGATCACCGTCCGGAACCAGGAGATGGAGGGCATCGACCGCTCGAGCTCCGAGGGCCTGGGGATCCGGGTGCTCGTGAACGGGTATTGGGGATTCGCCGCGACCGCCCGGCAGGAGCCCGAGGAGATCGACCGCACCGCCCGGCTCGCGGTCGAGATCGCGAGGGCCGCCGCCCGCCTCCCGATGGAGCCCGTCGTCCTGGCTCCCATCGAACCCGTCACCGGGACCTGGCACTCCCCGATGCAGGCGGACCCGTTCAACATCCCGCTCGAGGAGAAGGTCGCGATGCTGATGGAGGCGACCCGCCGGATGCAATCGGTCGAGGGGCTGTCGTTCGCCGAGGGCGGGATCGACCTGTTCCGCCGTCGGACGTTCCTCGCCACGAGCGAGGGCACGGCGATCGAGCAGACGACCGTCCAGTCGGGGGCGGGGATCGAAGCCACGGCGCTGGGCGACGGCGAGCTCCAGCGCCGCTCGTTCCCGAACTCGTTCCGCGGCCACATCTCGGCCGCCGGGTGGGAGCACATCCTGAAGCTCGGCCTGATCGAGGAGGCCGAGCGGACCGCGACCGAGGCCGTCGAGCTGCTCTCGGCCGAGGAGTGCCCGAGCGAGGTCACCACGCTCGTGCTCGACTCGGGGCAGGTGGAGCTCCAGATCCACGAGTCGATCGGGCATCCCGTCGAGCTCGACCGCGTCCTCGGGATGGAGGAGGCCTACGCGGGGTCCTCGTTCGTCCGACCCGAGGACCGCGGCTCCCTGCGGTATGCGAGCCCGCTGGTCTCGATCACGGCCGACGCGTCGCTGCCGGGCGGGCTCGGATCGTTCGGCTGGGACGACGAGGGCGTCCCGGCGCAGCGGGTGCCGATCCTGGTCGATGGGGTGTTCGAGAACTTCATCTCGAGCCGGGAGACGGCAAGCGTCCTCGGGCTCACGTCGTCCGGAGCGATGCGGGCGGACGGCTGGGCGAACTATCCGTTGATCCGCATGACGAACATCTCGATCGAGCCGCGCGAGGGCTCGCTCGCCGACATCATCGGCGACACCGACGACGGGGTGTTCATGTCGACGAACACGTCCTGGTCGATCGACGATCATCGTGTGAACTTCCAGTTCGGGTGCGAGATCGGCTGGCGGATCGAGAAGGGCCGGCTCACGACGATGTATCGGAACCCCAACTACACGGGCATCACCACGGAGTTCTGGGGCTCGTGCGACGCCGTCGGCGGCCGCGAGGAGTGGACCCTGTGGGGGACGCCGAACTGCGGGAAGGGGCAGCCCGGCCAGGTCGCGCGGGTCGGGCACGGCGCCTCGCCCTCGAGGTTCCGGGGCGTGCAGCTCGGGGTGCGCGGCTGATGCGGGCGGCGGGCGGGGACAGCCGATGACGGGTCTGCTCGGGCCGGACGAGGTCCGCCGCATCGCAGACGGGGCCCTGAACCTGCCGCGCGCGGACGGTGTGGAGGTCCTGTTCATGCACGAGTGGGGCGGGCTCACGCGGTTCGCCTCGAGCTCGATCCATCAGAGCACGCACCGCGAAGACACGGGGATCCGCGTCCGCGTCGTGTCCGAGGGGCGCATCGGCGTCACGGCCACGAACGACTTCTCGCCCGAGGGCGCGCTACGGGCCGCCGAGAGCGCGCTCGAGATGGCGAACGTGGTCGCGCCCGACCCGCTGTTCCCGGGGCTCGCGCCGCCCGCCCCGACCCCCGAGCCCCTGGCGTTCGACGAGCCCACGGCCGAGACCAGGCCCTCCGAACGCGCCGAGGCCGTCGCCGAGCTCGTCGAGCGATGCCCCGAGGGGTTCACGGCCGCCGGCGCGTACGAGACGCTCGCCAGCGAGGTCGCCGTCGCGAACACCGAGGGCCAGTTCTGCTGGGCGCCGTCCTCGCAGGCCTCCGTGACGACGGTCGTGACCGGGCCGGACGGCGGGAGCGGCTTCGCGGAGGTGTTCGCCGCCGGACGGGACGAGCTCGACCCGGCGGCGGTGGGCAAGCGAGCCGCCGACAAGGCGGTCGCCTCGCGGTCGCCCCGCGACCTCGAACCCGGCCGGTACACGGTGATCCTGGAGCCCGCGGCCGTCTCGACGCTCGTCGGCTTCCTGGCATGGATCGGCTTCGGCGGACGGTCGCTGTTCGAAGGCCGCTCGTGCTTGTCCGGCAAGCAGGGGCAGCAGGTGGCGGCGCCGATCGTGAGGATCTACGACGACGCCCTGTCCGATGGGACCCTCGGCCTCCCCTTCGACTTCGAGGGCGTGCCACGGTCGCGCGTCGACCTGATCGAGGATGGGGTGTTCCGGTCCGGCGTCTACGACCTCCGCACGGCCAAGCAGGCGGGCACCACGACGACCGGCCACGCCCTGCCCCCGCCGAACCCCGAGGGTCCGTTCCCCCTGAACCTGTTCATGGCGCCGGGCGAGACCGAGGTCGACGAGATGATCGCGTCGACCGAACACGGGCTGCTCGTGACGCGGTTCCACTACACGAACGTCGTCCACCCGGTCGAGTCGACGATCACCGGGATGACGCGCGACGGGACGTTCCTGATCCGGGACGGCCGGATCGCGCACCCCGTCAAGAACCTCCGGTTCACCCAGTCGATCCTGGAGGCGCTGACCGGCACCGAGATGATCGGGCGCGAGACCGAGCTCGCGAGCGAGTTCTTCTTCTCGGCCAGCCGCGTCCCCGCGCTCAAGGTCTCCTCGTTCAACTTCAGCGGGCGTTCGGACCACTGAGGCCGCCCCGCCCGGTACGGAGTCGCTGGCCGATCCGAACGGGCAGGCGTTAGGCTGTCTCCCCCGACCGGAGGTAGCCGCGATGCAGGTCCGCGACATCATGCACACCGACGTGAAGACCACCTCGCCCTCGGACACGTTCGAGCAGGTGGCGACCGTGCTGCGCGAGCACGGGATCTCCTCGGTCATCGTCATGGACGGCGACACCCTCGCCGGCATCGTGACCGAGCGCGACCTGGTCAACCTGGTGGCCGAAGGTGGCGACCCGAAGGCGACGACGGTCTCCGAGCGCATGTCGACCGACCTGGACACGGTCGACCCGAAGACCGACATCGCCGAGGCGGCCGACCACATGGCTCGGCTGAAGATCCGTCACCTGCCCGTCGTGCAGGACGGCGAGCTCGCGGGCATCATCTCGATCCGCGACCTGACCAACTGGGCCGTGCACGAGCTCACCTCGGGTCACGAGCTCCCCGACCTCGAGCGGAGCCACTCGGCGCTCTCGGCGGCCGCCGAGGTCAATCGCCCGGGTCCGTAGGCCGCGCCCCCGCGGCGCGCTCGAACGGCTCGCGCGGGTGCTCCAGCGAGCCGAGCTGTGCGAGATCGCGGGGGAACAGGAGCGCGACCGTCCAGTCGGCCGCGATCTTGACCTTCCTGCCGAGCGTCGGCATCGCGTACAGGTGGTACGAGCGGTGGGCGAACCACGCCGGGAACCCGCGGAGCCG
>CBRGMI010000111.1:0-6166 GCA_967797495.1 uncultured bacterium | reverse complement strand
GGCCGTGTCGGCGTTCGGCCAGGTGCCGCTCGAGCCGAGGACCGTCAGCTCCACGAGACCCCCTCGACCACCCGGACGTCGACGGGGGCGACCCCGCCCAGGACCGGGCCGAGGAAGTGGTGCGCGACCCGTCGGAACTGCTCGGGGTCGCCGGTCGTGAGGAACTCGTGCCGAGCCTCGTCGCTTTCCCCGTCCTTGGCCGGCCGAAGCAACGAGGACGCGCGGAGCGTCGCGTACACGTCCTTGGCGGTCTCCTCGGCCGATGACACCAGCAGGACGTCCTCCCCCATCACCATCCGGATCAGCCCCGAGAGCATCGGGTAGTGGGTGCAGCCCAGGATCAGTGTGTCGATCCCCTCCCTATCCAGCGGCACAAGATACCCCCGCGCGGCCTCGAGCAACTCGTCGCTCGAGGTATCGCCGGCCTCGACGTGCTCGACGAAGACCGGGCACGCCGCCGAGAAGAGCCGAACGTCCCCACCGGTCCGGGCGATCGCCCGCTCGTAGGCGCCGCTCGCGACGGTCGCCTCGGTGCCGATCAGGCCGATCCGATGGTTCCGCGTCGCGTGCACCGCGGCCCGGACCCCCGGGTCGATCACGCCCACGACGGGCACGCCGTGGGCGTCCGCGACGTCGGCGATCGCGGCGACCTCGATCGAGTTGCACGCGACGACCAGCATCTTGACGTCGCGCTCGGTCAGGTACGCGGCGATCTCGAGCGCGAAGGTACGGATCTCCTCGAGCGGCCGCGGACCGTACGGGAACCGGCCGTTGTCGCCCACGTACAGGATCGGTTCGTTCGGCAGCAGGTCGAAGACGGCGCGGGCAACGGTGAGGCCGCCGACGCCGGAGTCGAAGATGCCGATCGGGCCCGGGTCGCTCATCCGATCGTCCGAACGCGTCGTCCGATCACGCGATCACCATCGGCATCGCCCGCCTACCACCACAAGGTCTCGGAGACGTTCTTCTCCGCCCGCTCGAGCTCGGGCGCCCACGCCTGGGTCGACAGGTACTTCCACCCACCGTCGGGGAGCAGACACACGACGTCGCCGCGATCGAGCTCGGATGCGACGCGGAGACCGACGTGGAGCACCGCCCCCGACGAGATGCCGGCGAAGATGCCCTCGCGCTCGGTCAGCTCGCGCGTCGCGCGCACCGAGTCCGCGACGTTCACCAGGAACTTCCGATCCAGCACCGACTCGTCGAAGATCGGCGGCACGAACCCGTCGTCGAGCGAACGGAGCCCGTACACAAGGTCCCCGAGCTCCGGTTCGGCCGCGATCACCTTGACGTTCGGGTCGTGGCGCTTCAGGCGCCGGCCGACCCCGGTGAGGGTCCCGCCGGTCCCGAGACCGGCGACGAAGTGTGTGATCTCGGGCAGGTCCCGGACGATCTCCTCACCGGTGCCCTCCTCGTGCGCTCGAGGGTTCGCGGGGTTCCCGTACTGGAACGGCATGTAGTAGCGGTCGTCGCTCGCGAGCCGTCGGGCGATCTCGATCGAGCCGTTCGTTCCCTTGTCGCCGGGCGAGAGCACGATCTCGGCGCCGAACAGCTCGAGGAGCCGGATCCGCTCCTCGCTCGCGTTGTCGGGGATCACGACGGTCAGCCCGTACCCCTTGCGCCGGGCGACCATCGCGAGCGCGATCCCCGTGTTGCCCGACGTGGGCTCGAGGATCGTGCGCCCCGGCGTGAGCTCGCCCGAGGCCTCGGCCGCCTCGACCATCGCCTTCGCGATCCGGTCCTTGAGCGAGCCGGTCGGGTTCTGCCCCTCGAGCTTGGCCCACATCCGAACGCCCGGAGGGCTCAGGCTCGGCAGGCCGACGAGCGGCGTGTCGCCGATCGCGTCGAGGACGTCATCGAACCTCATCGCAGCGGATTATCCCAGCGCACAGGGTCAGGGGTCGGGTCCTTGCACGGACCCGCCCCCCTCAACGACCGCCGGCGACGGCGGGCAGGATCGAGACCGTGTCCCCCGGATCGACCACGGTCTCGAGCGAGCCGAGGTAACGGACGTCCTCGTCGTTCACGTAGACGTTCACGAACCGGTGGAGCGCGCCATCGTCGGTCAGGACCATCTCCGTGATCCCCGGGTACCTGGTCTCGAGGTCCTCGAGCAGCTCGCGAAGCGTCGTTCCCTCCGCATCGACGGCACGTTCGCCACCGGCGTGGGAGCGAAGGATCGTCGGGAGCTTCACGCGAGCCATGTCGAACGCCCTTTCGTCTCGATCCTCAGCTCGTCGCGACCCCGTGCTCGGCCTCGGGCGGCGCCTGGCCGGGCGTGAGCCCACAGAATGCCTCGTAGTCGATCAGCTCCGTGATCGTGGGCTCTTTGCCGCACACGGGACAGTCCGCGTCCCATCGGACTCTGACGGTCTGGAAGTCCATCTCGAGCGCGTCGAAGATCAGGAGCCGGCCGATCAGCGGGTCGCCCTTGCCGGTGATGAGCTTGACGGCCTCCGTCGCCTGGATCGAGCCCACGATCCCGGGCAGCGCGCCGAACACCCCGCCCTCCGCGCAGCTCGGGACCGTGCCGGGCGGCGGCGGCTGTGGGAACAGGCAGCGGTAGCACGGGGCGTCCTGGCCGGGCATGAAGACGGTTGCCTGGCCGTCCCACTGGTAGATCGACCCGTACACGAGCGGCTTGCCGAGGAACTGTGTCGCGTCGTTCACGAGATAGCGGACCGGGAAGTTGTCGGTCCCGTCCACGACCACGTCCCACGGGTCGAGGACCTCGAACGCGTTCTGTGACGACAGGATCGTGTCGTACGGAACGATCTCGATCGTCGGGTTGATCGCCCGCAGGCGGTCGGCCGCGCTCTCGACCTTCGGCCGCCCGACGTCGGCGGTCGAGTGCACGATCTGGCGCTGCAGGTTGGACTCGTCGACCTTGTCGAAGTCGACGATGCCGAGCGTCCCCACCCCGGCGGCGGCCAGGTACATCGCGACCGGTGAGCCGAGCCCGCCCGCGCCGATGCACAGGACCTTCGCGTCCAGCAGCTTGCGCTGCCCCTCGCCGCCGATCCCCGGCAGGATGATGTGCCGCGCGTACCGGCGGACCTGCTCCTCGGTGAAGGCCGGGGTCGTCATCCGATCGCCACCTCGTCCTCGATGACGCCCGTGTCTTGGATCCGGAACGCCCGCAGGTCTGGGTTGGATCGGTCGGACAGGGACATGATCAGGTAGTACGCCCCGGGGAAGATGGCCATCCGGGGCTCCGACCTGACCGCGGGCCAGAAGGCGCGCTCCTGATCGGTTGCCGACGGATATGCCTCGCTGTGCGTGTGGGTGTGGAAGACCGCGAACGTCTCCCAGCCTTCGTCCTCCATGTCGTTTTCGGCTCGCAACTGTTCCGTCGGGTCGAGCCGATAGCTGGCCGGGCTCGCGTCATGGTTGGTCATCGCGAAGAACTTGACCGGACGGCCTTCCTTGCCGGCCAGCAGTCCGCACGCCTCGTTGGGAAACGCGGCGAGGCCGTGCTCCAGCATCTCGTCGAAGAAGGCGCGTTCGAGTTCGATCATTGCAGGTGCAACAACCGTACCAGCAGGGTGGTATTCCCTGAACGGGTGTTCAGGCGCCTCGGGCGAGCCTGCCGGTGACGGCGATCGTCCCGGGCCGGCCGTGCACCGTGACCCCGACGTCGGCCCAGCCGATGCCTCGACCGGTGAGCTCCTGACCCATCCACTCGGGATCGAGCGTGGCGATCAGCAGCCCTCCCGAGGTCTGCGCGTCCGCGAGCACGAGCTGCTCGGGGATCGAGAGCTTGCCCCACTGCACGTTCGGGCGCAGGTACGCGTGGTTGCGCTTGGTGCCGCCCGGGACCACGTCCAGCATCGCGAGGTCGAGGACGCCGGGGAGCACCGGCACCGAGGACGCGTCGATCCTCGCGCCCACCCCCGAGGCCGCGAGCATCCGCTGCAGATGGCCGAGCAGCCCGAACCCCGTCACGTCGGTCGCGGCCACGGCGCCGACCTCGGCCATCGCGTCGGCCGCCGCATCGTTGAGGGTCGTCATCAGCTCGACGGCCGCCGCCAGCAGCGCCGGTTCGGCAACCCCGCGCTTGTGCGCGGTCGTCGCGATCCCGACGCCGAGCGGCTTGGTGAGGAACAGGTGCGCGTCGGGCGGCACCGTCGAGTTCCGGGTGATGCGTTCGGGATCGGCGAGCCCGAGCGCGACCATCCCGTACTTCGGCTCGGGGTCGGTGATCGTGTGGCCGCCCAGGATCGCGGCGCCCGCCCTGCTCGCGACGTCGAGGCCGCCCTGCAGCACCCGGCCGAGCATCTCGATCGGCAGGTCGTCGACCGGCCATGCGACGATGTTCAGCGCCAGGAACGGCCGCGCGCCCATCGCGTACACGTCGGAGAGCGCATTGGTGGCCGCGATCCTGCCCCAGTCGTACGGGTCGTCCACGATCGGGGTGAAGAAGTCGAGCGTCGCGACCAGCGCCTGCCCGTCCGGCAGCCGCACCACCGCGGCGTCGTCCCCCGTGTCGGCGGCGACGAGCACGTCGGCCCCGACCTCGGGGAGGGACAGGGTGCCGAGGACCGTCTCGAGATCCGCCGGCCCGAGCTTGCACCCGCACCCGGCCCCGTGGCTGAAGCTGGTGAGTCGGCGCGTCTCCTCCATCTGAGCGAGGATACGGCGGCAGGGAGGAACGATGCCGATCCGCTTCTGCGCGTACCAGTATCAGAACCTCCCGCTCCGTGAGCTCGAGGGACGATGGCGGCGGGCCGAGGAGTTGGGCTTCGACGTCCTGTGGAACGTCGACACCGTGGTCGACCCCGACCGGCCGCGGTCGATGATGTTCGACGGGCCGGCGACGCTCGCCGTGATGGCGGTGACGACGGGTGGGATCCGGATCGGAACCCTCGTCACCAGCATCTACTTCCGCTCCCCGGTCACGGCGGCCAAGGCCTTGGTCACCGTGGATCACCTGTCCGACGGGCGACTCGAGATCGCGCTCGGCGTCGGGGATCCCTCCGCCGGCGAGGGCGCCTCAGGCGTGACCTGGAGTGCCGGCGAGCGCGTCCGGCGCTTCGCGGAGTTCGTGGAGCTGTTCGACCGGCTGCTCTCGAACGAGGTCACGACGTTCGACGGCGAGTTCTACCGGTGCGCCGAGGCCGAGACCGTACCGCTCCCCCTCCAGCGGCCCCGTCCGCCGATCACGATCGCGGCGCACGGACCGAAGATGCTGGAGATCGCCGCGGAGCGAGCCGACGCCTGGAGCTCGTGGGGTGGCTACGACGTGGAGACCCAGGAGCAGATGTTCGCCGTCACGCGCGACCGGAGTGCGCGGTTCGACGACCTGTGTGCGCAGGTGGGACGAGACCCCACAGCGATCCGCCATTCACTCTGCGTCTTCCCGCCGCTCACGCCGTGGGAGTCGGCCGAGTATTTCCGCGACATGGTCGGCCGGTTCGCCGGGATCGGCATCGACGAGTTCGTCCTGTACTGGCCGAGGACCTGGCGCGATGAGCAGCGGGAGGACCGCGTGTTCGAGCAGGTCTGCGCCGACGTCATCCCGGGCCTGCGCGAGACAACGACGCCATGAGGACGGCCGTCGTCGGGCACGTCGAATGGATCGAGTTCGCCCACGTTGAGCAGGTACCTCGAGCCGGCGACATCGTGCACGCCACCGACCCCTGGGAGGAGCCCGGGGGCGGCGGCGCGGTCTCGGCCGTGCAGCTCGCCCGCCTGGCCGGCGAGTGCACCTTCTACACGGCGCTCGGGGACGACGAGCGCGGCGCCTGGTCCCGGCGGCGCCTGGCGGGGCTGGGCATCAGGCTCGAGGCGGCAACCCGAGACGAGCCGACGCGTCGCGGCGTGGTGTTCGTCGACGCGAACGGCGAGCGAACCATCACCACGCTCGGCCGGCGTCTCGAACCCACGACCGAGGACGATCTCCCATGGGACGAGCTCGATGACGTGGAAGCCGTGTACTTCACGGCGGGCGACGTGGCGGCGGTCCGCGAGGCGCGACGCGCGAAGGTCCTCGTCGCGACGAGCCGTGTCTCGGACCTACTCGCCGAGGCGGACCTGCGACTGGACGCGGTGGTGGGCAGCGGCAACGATCCGTCGGAGGCGTTCGATCCCGCGAGGCTCACGCACGCGCCGAACCTCGTCGTCCGAACCGACGGCGTTCGCGGCGGCCGGTACGAGACCGGCGACG
>CBRGMI010000110.1:0-6200 GCA_967797495.1 uncultured bacterium | reverse complement strand
GGTCCGAGGTCCTACTCGCCCCGGACGCGGGCAACGATCTCCTTGGAGATGTTGGCCGGCACCTCGTGGTAGTTCTGCAGCTGCATCGGTGTGTGCGACGCGCGACCCTGGGTGCGCGAACGCAGGTCGGTCGCGTAGCCGAACAGCTCGGCGAGGGGGACCAGCACCCGGATCGCCTTCTGCCCGCTCCGGTCGTCGATCCGCTCGATCCGTCCGCGCCTTGCGGTCACGTCGCCCATGACCTCGCCCATGAACTCCTCGGGCGTGATCACCTCGAACTCCATCACGGGCTCGAGCAGCACGGGGTCGGCGCGGCGCGCCGCCTCCTTGAGCCCGATCGAGCCGGCGATCTTGAACGCCATCTCGGACGAGTCCACCTCGTGGAAGGACCCGTCCATCAGGGTGGCGCGGACGTCCACGAGGGGGTAGCCCGCGAGCACGCCGCTCTCCATCGCCTCCTGGATCCCCTGGTCGACCGCCGGGATGTACTCGCGCGGGATCTTGCCGCCGACGATCTTGTTGATGAACTCGTACCCGCCCCCCTGACCGGTGGGCTCGAGGTCCAGGTACACGAGGCCGAACTGTCCGTGCCCACCGCTCTGACGGATGAAGCGTCCCTCGACCTTGGTGACCGGCTTGCGGATCGACTCGCGATAGGCCACCTGCGGCTTCCCGACGTTGGCGTCGACGCCGAACTCGCGGCGCAGGCGGTCCACGATGATGTCCAGGTGGAGCTCGCCCATCCCCGAGATCACCGTCTGTCCCGTCTCGTCGTCGTACTTGACGACGAACGTCGGGTCCTCGTCGGCGAGCTTGGCCAGGCCGGTCCCCAGTTTGTCCTGGTCGGCCTTGGTCTTGGGCTCGACGGCGACCGAGATCACCGGGGTCGGGAAGCTGATCGATTCCAGGATGATCGAGTTCGCGGGGTCGGCGAGCGTGTCGCCGGTGCTCGAGTGCTTGAGCCCGACGATCGCGACGATGTCGCCGGTGAACGCGGCCTCCATGTCCTCGCGATGGTTCGCGTGCATCTGCAGGATGCGGCCGATGCGCTCCTTGCGCTCCTTTGTCGTGTTCTCGACGTGCGAGCCCGCGCGCAGGATGCCCGAGTAGACGCGGACGTACGTGAGCCGGCCCACGAAGGGGTCCGACATGATCTTGAACACCAGGCCCGAGAACGGCTCCGAGTCCTCCGGCTTGCGCTCGGCGTGCTCGCCCTTGAGGGTGTGCCCCTCGACGGGCGCGACGTCGCTCGGCGCCGGAAGGTAGGCGACGATCGCGTCCAGCAGCGGCTGGATCGCCTTGTTCTTGAACGCCGAACCCAGCAGCACAGGCACGCCCTCGCCGGACAGGGTCGCGCGTCGGATCGCGCGGCGGAGCTCGTCGGCGGTGGGCTCCTCCTCGAGGACGAACTTCTCCATCAGCCACTCGTCGTGATCGGCGAGCTTCTCGAACAGGTCGTGGTGCGCCTGCTTGGCGGCATCCGCCAGCTCGGCGGGGATCTCCTTGGTCTCCCACTCCTCGCCCATCTCCGAGACCCAGTGCAGCGCCTTCATCTCGACGAGGTCGATCACGCCCTGGAAGTCGCCCTCGCTCCCCCAGGGCAGCTGCAGGACGAGCGGGTTCGCCTGCAGGCGCTCGACCATCATCTCGACCGTTCGCCCGAAGTCGGCGCCGGTGCGGTCCATCTTGTTCACGAAGCCGATCCGCGGGACCGAGTAGCGGTCGGCCTGGCGCCAGACGGTCTCCGTCTGAGGCTCGACGCCGGCGACGGCGTCGAACACCGCGATCGCGCCGTCGAGCACGCGCAGGGACCGCTCCACCTCGACCGTGAAGTCGACGTGGCCAGGGGTGTCGATGAGGTTGATCCAGTGGCCCTTCCAGTTGGTGGTCGTCGCGGCCGAGGTGATCGTGATCCCCCGCTCGCGCTCCTGGACCATCCAGTCCATCAGCGCGGTGCCCTCGTGGACCTCGCCGATCTTGTAGGCCTTCCCCGTGTAGTACAGGATGCGTTCGGTCGTGGTCGTCTTGCCCGCGTCGATGTGGGCCATGATCCCGATGTTCCGGGTTCTGGCCAGCGGGTATTCGCGGATCACCAGGTCCTTGCTCGGACCCGTTCCGCGTCGTCCCTGCGTCTTCTCTGCCGTCTCTGCCACGTTCATCTTCTCCGCGGGCGCCGCCATGTCAGCGACCCCCTTCGTCGTTCGCCGGGCCCGTCGCGAGCCCGGCCACGTCGTTGATCTCGATCACCATCGATAGTGCGCGAACGCCTTGTTCGCCTCGGCCATCTTGTGCATGTCCTCGCGCCGCTTCACCGAGACGCCCTGGCCGTTGGAGGCGTCCATGATCTCGCCGACCAGGCGCTCGGCCATCGAATGCTCCTTGCGCGCCCGCGCGTTGTTCACGATCCAGCGCATCGCGAGCGTCGTGCCGCGCGAGGGCCGAACCTCGACCGGCACCTGGTAGTTGGCGCCACCGACCCGCCGCGACCGCACCTCGAGCATCGGGCGGACGTTCTCCACCGCCTTCTTGAGGGCGATCACCGGGTCGTTGGCCGTGCGCTCGCTGATGATCTCGAGAGACTTGTAGACCGTGCGCTCGGCCAGCGTCTTCTTCCCGTCCAGCAGGATCTTGTTGATCAGCTGCGTGACCAGGACGTTCTGGTAGACCGGATCCGGCCCGGTCTCGCGGTGGACGGCTGGGCCCTTGCGCGGCATCTCAGTCGACCTTCTTCGAGCCGTAGCGCGAACGGGCCTTGCGTCGCTCCCGAACGCCCGAGGTGTCGAGCGTCCCACGGATGACCTTGTAGCGGACACCCGGGAGGTCGCGGACGCGGCCGGCCCGGACCAGGACGATCGAGTGCTCCTGCAGGTTGTGACCCACGCCCGGGATGTAGGCGGTGACCTCGATCCCGGAGGTCAAACGCACGCGGGCGACCTTGCGCAGGGCCGAGTTCGGCTTCTTCGGGGTCGTGGTGTAGACGCGCGTGCAGACGCCCCGCCGCTGCGGGGAGCCCTTGAGGGCGGGAGCCTTCGTCTTCTCCCGCGGCCGCGAACGGCCGTGGCGCACGAGTTGCTGGATCGTGGGCATGGTCCTCTCGCCTACACTCTCGACTTGTCACGGAAATCGGGGTCCGACAGCGTTGAAGCCGGACCGCGGGCCCGGCTTCCAGGGTTGAACTCAGTGGGCGTAGGTCGTCCCTTGGGAAACCCCCCTGGAAGCGCACCAGATACCGGGCCCGCCCGCCGAGCCCGGTGCAAACGATGAGGCTACTAGGCACGCCGCGTGCGTGTCAACGGAACGGACGCCAGGCACGGCCGTCCGTGCCTGGCGTCCGGCGAACCGTTCGGATGCCTGGCTCACCCGACCGATCGATCGCGCGGATCACTTCTCGGGGGAGAAGGACCCTCCTCCGAAGAGCTCGCGTTCGGCTTCCTCGCGGGTGATGCCCGCCAGGACGGGCTCGCCGGCAGCCTCGGCCTCCGCGATCTCGCGCTGACGAGCCAGCCAGTACTCCGGGATCGCATCGGGCTTGATCTTGACCTGCACGTTGCGATACCGAGACATGCCCGTCCCGGCCGGGATCAGCTTGCCGATGATCACGTTCTCCTTCAGGCCGAGCAGCCCATCGGAGCGGCCGGCGATGGCCGCCTCGGTGAGCACCCGCGTGGTCTCCTGGAACGAGGCCGCCGACAGCCACGAGTCGGTCGCGAGCGACGCCTTCGTGATCCCCAACAGCTGGGGGCGGGCGCTCGCCGGCTGGCCGCCGTTCTCGACGGTCTCGCGGTTCGCGGCCTCGAACCGTCGCCGGTCGATCAGGTCGCCGGGCAGGAAGTCCGTGTCGCCCGGCTCGATGATCTGCACCTTGCGCAGCATCTGACGCACGATCAGCTCGATGTGCTTGTCGTGGATCGTGACCCCCTGCGATCGGTAGACCTGCTGGACCTCCTCGACGAGGTGGTTCTGCAGGGCCTGCACGCCCTCGATCCGCAGCTTCTCGTGCGGGTTCACCGAGCCCTCGGTGAGCTGCTGCCCGACCTCGACGGCGTCGCCGTCACCGACCAGCAGCCGGGCCCGGAACCCGACCTTGTACTGCACGGAGTCGCTTCCATCCTCCGACGTGACGGTGATCCGCCGCTCCTTCTTCTCCTCGTCGTCCTCGATCTGGACGGTGCCGGGGATCTCGGTGATCCACGCCTCGCCCTTGGGACGGCGAGCCTCGAACAGCTCCACGACACGAGGCAGGCCGTGCGTGATGTCCTCACCCGCGACGCCACCCGTGTGGAAGGTCCGCATCGTGAGCTGGGTCCCCGGCTCGCCGATCGACTGCGCGGCCACGATCCCCACCGACTCGCCGATGTCCACGAGCCGCCCCGTCGCGAGCGACCATCCGTAGCAGAGCCGGCAGACGCCGTACTCCGCCTCGCAGGTCGTCGCCGACCGGACGCGGACCGTGTCGACGCCGGCCTCGACCAGGCGCTGCGCCCCCGCGTCGTCGAGGAAGTCGCCCCGCGAGGCGATCTTCTTGCGCTCGACCTTGACGTCCTCGGCGAGCACCCGGCCGTACAGCGACGTGTCGAGGTGCTGGTTCTCGACGCGCGTGCCGGTGGGCGTCTCGTACGTGACGGGGACCGGCACCGAACGGTCGGTTCCGCAGTCCTCCTCGCGCACGATCAGCTCCTGCGAGACGTCGACGAGACGACGCGTCAGGTAGCCCGAGTCGGCCGTTCGGAGCGCGGTGTCGGCCAGGCCCTTGCGGGCGCCGTGCGTCGAGATGAAGTACTCGAGCACCGACAGGCCCTCGCGGAAGTTCGACTTGATCGGCCGCGGGATGATCTCGCCCTTCGGGTTGGCCACCAGGCCACGCATACCGGCGATCTGTCGGATCTGCATGATGTTCCCCCGGGCTCCCGAGTTCGCCATCATGTAGATCGGGTTGGTCTTGCCGAACTGGGCCTCCATCGCGTCCTTGACCTCGTCGGTCGCCTGGGTCCAGATCGTGATCAGCTCCTGGCGGCGCTCGTCGTCGGTGATGATGCCCTTGCGGTACTGGGCCTCGATCTTCGACGCCTCCTTCTCGTGGCGGTCCAAGATCACGGCCTTGTCCGAGGGCGTGGTCACGTCCTCGACCCCGAGCGTCACGCCGGCGCGGGTCGCGTAGTGGAACCCGACGTTCTTCAGGTTGTCGAGGATCTGCTCGACCTGCGCGCGGTCGTAGCGGTGCACGCAGGCGTCGACCAGACGGCTCACGTCGCTCTTGAGCAGCGGGCGGTCCACGAACTCCTCCGAGTCGGGGAAGCTCTGGTTGAAGATCAGCCGCCCGACCGTGGTCTCAACGACCGGGACGCGGTCCCCGTTCGAGGTCTCCTGATCGGCGTCATCCGGCCGCATCTCCGGCGGGAGAGCCTTGCCCGGCAGGCGAACCTTGACGACCGTGTGCAGCCGGACCAGCCGGTGATCGAGGGCCATCAGGGCCTCGTTCACCGAGCCGAACCTTGGGATGTCCTCGTCGTTCTCGGGACGATCGGGCTCGAGCGTCAGGTAATAGATCCCGAGCACCATGTCCTGGGTCGGCACGGCGATCGGACGACCGTGGGCCGGCGACAGGATGTTGTTGGTCGACAGCATCAGGATGCGGGCCTCGGCCTGCGCCTCCGCGGAGAGCGGGACGTGGACCGCCATCTGGTCGCCGTCGAAGTCGGCGTTGAACGCCGTGCACACGAGCGGGTGGATCTGGATCGCCTTGCCCTCGACCAGGACCGGCTCGAACGCCTGGATCCCCAGACGGTGGAGCGTCGGCGCCCGGTTCAGCAGCACCGGATGCTCCTTGATGACCTCCTCGAGCACGTCCCAGACCTGCGGGCGTGCGCGCTCCACCATGCGCTTGGCGCTCTTGATGTTCTGCGCTAGGCCCTTGTCCACCAGCTGCTTCATCACGAACGGCTTGAACAGCTCGAGCGCCATCTGCTTGGGCAGGCCGCACTGATGGAGGCGGAGCTCGGGACCGACCACGATCACCGATCGGCCCGAGTAGTCCACGCGCTTGCCGAGCAGGTTCTGACGGAACCGCCCCTGCTTGCCCTTCAGCATGTCGGACAGGGACTTCAGCGGACGGTTGCCCGGGCCCGTGACCGGCCGGCCGCGGCGGCCGTTGTCGAACAGCGCGTCGACGGCCTCCTGCAGCATCCGCTTCTCGTTGTTGA
>CBRGMI010000109.1:0-6269 GCA_967797495.1 uncultured bacterium | reverse complement strand
GACATCAGCACGGGGACGGGCGACTTCATCGCTGATGGCGTCGTGAGCCACAACTGCTTCGCCAGGCCCACCCACACCTACCTGGACATGAACGCGGGTTCGGACTTCGAGAAGAAGATCGTCGTCAAGGTCAACGCGCCCGAGGTGCTCCGACGCCAGCTCGCGGCCAAACGCTGGAAGGGCGAGGGCATCGCAATGGGCACCAACACCGACCCGTACCAGCGTGCCGAGGGTCGCTACCGGCTGATGCCGGGGATCATCCGGGCGCTCACCGACTACCGGAACCCGTTCTCCATCCTGACCAAGGGCACGCTGATCCTGCGGGACCTCGAGCTGCTGGTCGGAGCAGCCCGCGTCACCGACGTCTCCACGGCGTTCTCGATCGGGACGCTCGACGAAGGGGCCTGGCGATCGAGCGAGCCCGGCACCCCGCACCCGCGCAAGCGGATCGACGCTGTTCGGGCGCTGAACGAGGCCGGCATCCCCTGCGGCGTCCTGATGGCCCCCATCCTGCCCGGGATCACCGACGATCCGCGCCAGCTCCGCGAGGTGGTCGCGGCCGCGATCGACGCGGGGGCGACGCACGTGTCGCCGATCCTGCTGCATCTTCGCCCCGGCGTCCGCGAGGAGTTCCTGCCGTGGCTCGCCGAGACCTATCCCGACCTCGTCGAACGCTATGAGGAGCTCTACCGCAAGCCCTACGCCCCCGCCGCCGAACGCGACGCGCTCGGCCGGCGCGTCTCCGGGCTGATCCGATCCCTGGGTGGCGTCCGGCGAGCGCCGGCCCCGCCCGCGCGCTTCTCGGGAGGGTCCCGCGGTAATCGTGGAGCCGCACAGGGGGAGCAGCTCACGCTCGTGTAGCGCCCGGCATCGGCTACGCTGGCCCTCGATGCGCGGACTGGACCGGATCCTCGAGCTGCAAGACCTCGACACGGCGATCGACCGCCTGGAGCACCGTCGCGAACAGCTCGAGGCCGGCGAGGAGCTCTCGTCGCTCCGCAAGGAGATGGAGGAGGCCGACGCCCGCCTCGGCGAGCTCCGGTTGGCGTCGGACTCGATCTCGAGCGAGTCGACCCGCCTCGAGCACGAGATCGCCTCGATGAGCGACAAGCTTCACGCGGAGGAGAAGCGGATGTACGACGGCTCGATCGCCAACGCGAAGGAGCTCGAGGCGCTGCAGCACGAGATCGCGAGCCTGAAGGAGCGTCGCGCGCGCGTCGAGGACGAGCTGCTCGAGCAGATGGTCCGCAAGGAGGACGTCGAGGCTCGCGCCGCGCAGGCGCAGACGGAGGCCGAGACCGCCCGAGCGCGCGTCGAGGAGGTCGGTGGCGACGCGGTCCGCGAGCTCGACCAGATCTCGACCGACCTCGACGCCAAGCGATCCGAACGCGGGTCGCTCGTCCCTGCCTTCGACGAGGAGCTGCTCGAGCTCTACGACGATCTTCGCGAACAGAAGCACGGCGTCGGCGCTGCCGCGATCGTCGACGGGGTGTGCCAGGCCTGCCACGAGAAGCTCTCGGCCGTCGAGCTCGAGCGCCTGAAGCGCACCGAGGGCGTGAAGAGGTGTGAGTACTGCCGTCGGATCGTCGTCCTCGTCTGATCCTGCACTGCGACGGCGCGGCCCGCGGCAACCCCGGGCCTGCAGGGATCGGCGTGGAGATCACCGACGAGGACGGCGAGGTCGTCGCCGAGATCGCCGAAGGGATCGGCGTCGCGACCAACAACGTAGCCGAGTACACGGCTGCGATCCGCGGCCTCGAGCGCGCCCGCGAGCTCGGTGCGACCCACGTGCTCCTGCGCTCGGACAGCCGGCTGCTCATCGAACAGCTCGCCAGTCGATGGAAGGTGAAGAACCCGACCCTCCAGCGGCTCCACCAGGAGGCGCGCTCACTGATCGGGGAGTTCGAGGAGGTGCGGTTCGAGCACGTCCGGCGCGAACGCAACGTGGAGGCGGACGCGCTCGCGAACCGGGGCGTCGACGAGTGGCTCGCCGGCGAGGGTTCTAGCTGGGAGCGGTCTCCGCCGTCCCCGCGTCTGTGGGAGCCGGGGGAGGAACCGCGGTGACGAGGTCCTGCAGCGGGAACTCGAACCGAAGCGCCCTCGGTCCCCTTCCATAGACGAGCGAGAGCACGCGCCCATCCGCTGAGCGCTGCGCCTGGAAGACCATGAGCCCCTCGGCGGTCTCGCCCGCCGCTACGGTGCCGAGCGACCCCGTCAGGGACCCCTCGACGCGTTCGAACCCGTCGCCGCGGTCGACGAACAGGGCGGCCCCGTCGGGATCGAGCGAGACGGCGTGCGGGGTGGCGTTCTCGATCACCACGTTGAACTGCCATTTGGGCGGGAACATGTAGAGCGAATCGAGGTGCACCGTCACGTCGTGCTCCCTTCGCACCTGGTGCCGGAAGGGCTGGATGCTGTCGGACATCGGGACGCCGTTACGCAGTAGGTCCTCGACGCGGTAGGTGCCGGCGGCCGTTCGGACCAGCGTGACGGGGCCGTCCAGGACCCGGACGAGATCGATCGGGCGATCGTCGGGGGGGTCGAACCGGAACCGGACCGATGCGGACAGTCCGACCAACGCGAGGGGGATGCGCCGGGCCGTCACGGCCCCGATGAACTCGACGTCGCGGACGTCCGCCGCGGACTCGATCGTCCCGTCGAACTCGCGATGCTCGACGTCGAGCCATCGAACCCACGACCGGAGATCGGGGCCGACCACGAGCTGCCTCAACCGCCCGATGCCCTGGTCGGGCGATTCCCGGTACGCCTCGAGGAACTCGACGACCGCCTGCCGCGCGGCCGAGGCCTCGAGGGCAGGACCCGGTGCGAGCTGCGCGGGCGCGATCGGCGCCGCGGGGCCGACCGGTTCCTGGGCACACGCGGCGAGCGCGAGCACCGGCACGATCACGAGCGCGGCGCGAGCACGCATGTTGCGGATGATACGGCCGGTGGGGTTTCTCTAGACTGGGCGCGGAGGAGCCGGCCGGGCGGCCGCGGGCGGCAACGCTCGAGGAACGTCCGGACTCCGCAGGGCAGGGTGCTGGGTAACACCCAGGCGGGGCGACCCGTGGAAAGCGCCACAGAGAACAGACCGCCGCGTGAGCGGTAAGGGTGAAACGGTGAGGTAAGAGCTCACCAGCGGGCCGGGTGACCGGCTCGGCTCGGCAAGCCCCACCCGGAGCTAGGCCAAGCAGGGAGCGTTCGAGGACGGCCCGTCCGAGCTCCCGGGTAGGCCGCACGAGGGCTTCGGCCCCGGGGCGCTCGCGAGAGCGCTCAGACAGATGGTCGCCACCGGCCCTCGGGCCGGGACAGGATCCGGCGTACAGGCCGGCTCCTCCTCACCTCCAGACCCTCGGGGGCTCCGCTCGCTTCGCGCTCGCTCTATGAGCCCCCGAATCCCAGCGCTCGCTGGAACTGCTTGCCGGCGTGGTAGGAGCTCCGCACCAGGGGACCGGCCTCGACGTGCGCGATGCCGAACGATTCCCCGAGTTCCTTCCACCTCGCGAACTCGTCCGGGTGGACCCACCGGTCGACGGGCAGGTGGTGCTCGGTCGGCCGGAGGTACTGGCCGATCGTAACGATCCGCGCGCCGGCGCCGGCGAGATCGAGGAGCGCCTGCGGGATCTCGTCGGCGCGTTCGCCCATGCCGAGGATCAGGTTCGACTTCGTGATCTGGCCCTCGCGTAGCCGCCGCGCGGTGCGCAACACCTCGAGCGTGCGGTCGTAGCCGAACGCCGGCCGGATCCGGCCGTGCAGCCGGCGCACGGTCTCGAGGTTGTGGGCGAACACGTCCGGCTCGGCGTCGATCACCGTCGCGATGTCGCGTTCGCCGCCCTTGAAGTCGGTCGGCAGCACCTCCACTCCGCACCCGGGAACGGCATCGCGGATCGCCCGGATCGTCGATGCCCAGATCCGCGCGCCCCCGTCGGGGAGGTCGTCGCGTGCCACGCCGGTCACCACCACGAAGCGGAGCCCCATCTCGCGGACGGCGTCGGCGATCTTGGCCGGTTCGTCCTCGTCCACCGCATCGGGTTTGGCCGTCATCACGTCGCAGAAGCCGCAACGCCGCGTGCACCTGTCCCCGAGGATCAGGAACGTCGCCTCCCGCTCCTCCCAGCACTCGGAGATGTTCGGGCACATCGCTTCCTCGCACACGGTGTGGAGCGAGCGCGCGCGCATGATCGATTCGAGCTCTCGGTAGTTCGGGCCGCGCTGGAGCCGAACCTTGAGCCACGGCGGCTTGCGCTCGGTGGAAGCGGGCGGCCCGTCCGTCGAGATGATCGGCAGGTAGAGGCGTCGCTGGAGCGGGTTGTGTTCCCGAACGGGCATCGCAGCCAGTCTAGCCTGCGACCTCGCTTGCGATGCCAGCCGGAGCGCCCTGCTCGTGCCCGTTCCCCGTCAGGCGGTCGGCGGTGTCGCCCGGCAGGAAGACGCGGAACGACGCCCCGCCTCCCTCGCGATCCTCGATCCAGGCGCGTCCGCCGTGCAGCTCGGCGAACATCGTCACCAGCGAGAGGCCGATGCCGGTCCCCGGCGAGTGTGGCGACGAGGTCGGCCCCTGCCGGAACGGTTCGAAGATCTCGTGCCGGAGCTCGACGGGCACCCCCGGTCCGTCGTCTTCGACCGCGATGACGGCCCCGCCGTCATGCGCCCAGACCCGCACCCAGATCCCCACGTCGGGCTCGGTGTGCCGGACGGCGTTCATCACGAGGTTCTCGACGATCCGCTCGATCTTGGGGGCATCGACGGGCACGATGACGTTCTCGGCCTGGACCAGGATCGACCGCTGATCGAGAACGTCCAGACTCTCGACCGTTCGCCCCACGATGGACGCGAGGTCGGAGGCCCGCACCTTCGGCGTCACGATCCCTCGCGAGAGGCGATCGATGTCGAGGAGATCCTTGAGCAGCCGGTCGAGCTTGCGTGCGTTCACCGCCAGCCGGCCGAGCAGCTCCTCCTGCTCCGGGACGGGCAGAGGCTGCTGCTCGAGCGTGAGCGAGAGCCCTAGGATCGACGTCAGCGGGCTCCGGAGCTCGTGCGAGACGGCCGCGAGGAACGTGTTCTTCATCTCGTCGACGGCCCGCAGGCGTTCCGCGGCCTCGCGTTCGCGCCGCTCGCTTTCGCGGAGGCCGCGCTCGGCCAGCTTGCGTTCGGTCACGTCGTACATCACGCCCTGCAGGAACAGCGGCTCCCCGCGTTCGTCGGTCACGAACGTGGTCTCGTCGTGCACCCACACCTCGCGCCCGTCCCGACGGCGGATCAGGTACTCGCCGGTCCACGAGGGCTGCCGCTCGGTGATCGCGGCGATGTAGGTCGCGCGCATCTCCTCCCGCTGCTCCTCGTCCACCATCAGGTCGAGCCAGAGCTCGGGCTCGGCGATGAACTCCTCGGGTGTGCACCCCATGATCTGCTCGATCTGGGGGCTCACGTACCGGCTCTGCATGGTGCCGTCCGGCACGTCCACGTAGATCGCGGCCGGGACGTGCTCGACGATCGCGCGATAGCGCTCCTCGGCCTCTCGGAGCTGGTCCTCGGCCTGGCGGCGTTCGGTCACGTCGAACATCGCGCCCTGCGAGAAGGCGATCTGTCCCTCCTCGTCGCGAGCGACCGTCGCGTGGTCGCCCACCCACGTCCATCGACCGTCCTTCGTGCGGAGGCGGTACTCGACCTCGAACGGTTCGCCCTGCTCGTGGTGGCGGGCGAAGGCCTCGAGGATGCGATCGCGATCGTCGGGGTGCAGGTTGTCGATCCAGACGTTGGGGTCTGCCGTCCACTCCTGCGGCGTGTAGCCCCA
Organism: uncultured bacterium; assembly: GCA_967797495.1. Taxonomy (GTDB): domain Bacteria; phylum Actinomycetota; class UBA4738; order UBA4738; family HRBIN12; genus DASSJM01. Next base: position 475 of record CBRGMI010000109.1, on the reverse strand, counting down.
GATCGACTCGATCTGAGGGCTGACGTACAGCGTCGTGAACACATCGTCGACCAGGTCGATGTACGTGGCGGCGGGAAGGTTCTCGACGAGCGTGCGGTACCGCTGCTCGGCCTCTCGGAGCTGGAGCTCCGCGTTCCGCCGCTCGGTGAGGTCGCGGATGAAGCCGGTGAACAGCGTCGTGCCGGGTATCGGGACCTGCGTGACGGTCAGCTCGATCGGGAGGCGTTCCCCGTCGGCACGGAGCGCCTCCACCTCGAGGTGCGTGCCCAGGATCGTCGTCCGGCCGGTCTCGAGGAACCGGGCCAAGCCGGCAAGGTGGCGCGATCGCAGCTCGGGCGGGACCAGGACGTCGGCGAGTGGCTCGCCCGCCACGTCCTCGCGTTCGAAGCCGAACATCCGCTCCGCGGCGGGGTTGAAGTCCACGATCCTGCCGTCCTCGTCCATCGTGACGATCGCCTCGAGCGCCGACGCCAGG
>CBRGMI010000108.1:0-6345 GCA_967797495.1 uncultured bacterium | reverse complement strand
ACGTCGGACACGCCCGAGTACGGCAGGTGCACCGACCGGATCCGCTTCGCGGCCCCGTCCCACGTCTCCGCGTACGTGAACAGCGGGTCGGGGGCCCCCTCCTTCGACCTCCCGGCGCGCCAGAGCGCGTCGGTCGTCGTGTAGAGGTTGTGCGGTGCGGCCCGTGACTCGTCCCGCGTGTACGCGGCGGCCGCGACGATGTAGTTCACGTCGACAAGCCCGACCTTCGGCACCTCTCGCTTGACCACGTCGCGCCCGCCCGCGTAGCCGAACACCGCGGGCCCGAGCTGGCGCAGATAGTCCGGGTCCGTCGTCCGGCCGCTGCGGACCGGCCCCACACGGTCCGAGTCCCCGCACTGGAACACGGCGATGAACCTCGTGTACCCGCCCTCGACCGGTTCCTCGACGACCACGTCGGCCTCGTTGAGCGCGGCCTGCGGTCGCGCCTCCGGGGCGTTCTCGATCTTGACCGCGAGCGCCGGGCGGTCCGGGACCTCGCTCCCGGGAACGGGCGCGCCGGTCAGTGGGCACGTGGCCTCTGGCTCGCCGGCTCCCAGGCCGACGCCCTGCAACGTGTCGCGCACGAACGCCGGGGCCTGCTGCGGGAACAGCGTGAAGTAGCCGAGCGCCCCGCCCGCGATGACGGCGATCGTCGCTCCGGCGGCCACGAGCTTGCCGCGGCGGGTGAGGGTTCGGCGGGTTTGGGGCGAGTTCGTGCGATGGGTTCCGGACATTCGGGACTCCCAGGGGGTCGCGGGCGTATGGGGGGATGTCGCCGGCCCGTTCCGCGAGCCGGTCGCGACGGCGGGGGCAGATGCTACCCGGCGTCCGGAGGCGTCTCAACGACCCGGACCGATCTCGTCGGGATCGTCACATCTCCTCGAGCCGGCGGATCCGCTCCTCGATCGGCGGGTGCGTGCTGAACAGCTTCTCGAGCGGGCCCATGCCCTCGCCCTGGACCCGCGACGGCTGGTTCAGCCACAGGTGCGCCGTCGCGTTGTTCGCCGAACGCATCGGGATCCCCGACGCTGCCCCGATCTTTCGGAGCGCGCTCGCGAGGCCCGGCGGGTACCGCGTCAGGAGCGCGCCTTGCGCGTCGGCCAGGAACTCGCGCTGCCGGGAGACGGCCAGACGGATGATCTGCCCGATGATCGGCGCGAGCACGAGCAGCACCAGTCCGATCGCGAAGATGATCGCCTCGATGCCACCGCCGCTCCGGTCGCCGCCGCGGCGGCCGCGGAAGCCGCCCCACCACCACGACCGGAGGAAGAACTCGCTGATCAGCACGACGGCGCCGACGAGTGTAGCCACGACCGTCCCGACGAGGATGTCGCGGTCCACCACGTGGGAGAGCTCGTGCCCGATCACGCCCTCGAGCTCGACACGGTCCATCGTGGAGAGCAGCCCCTCGGTGACGGCGACGGAGGCGTGCTCGGGGTTGCGGCCGGTCGCGAAGGCGTTCGGCGCCCGCTCGGGGATCACGTAGACCCTCGGCTTGGGGGTCCCGGCGGCGATCGAGAGCCCTTCGACGATGTTGTGCAGGCGCGCTTGTTCCTGCGGCGTCACCTCGCGCGCGCGCGTCGAGGCCAGGACGAGGCGGTCGCCCCCGAAGAAGGAGGCGAGCGACAAGACGATCGCGAGCGCGACCGCCCCAATGAGCCCCGCGGGGCCGCTCCCGTACCAGATGCCGAGGACGTACCCGACCGCGCCGAGCAGCACGATCGCCCCGAAGATGAGCAGGACGGTCTTGCGCTTGTTCGCCGCGATCTGCTCGTACACGACTACCCGGGGAACTCGACCTGCGACGGCGCGCGGACCGGATCCTCGATGTCGAAGAACTCCCGCGGACCGAACCCGAACGCGTTGGCGACGACGTTCGAGGGGAACGAGCCGATCAGCGTGTTCAACAGCATGACCTGGTCGTTGTAGAACTGCCGCGCGAACGCGATCTTCGATTCGGTCCCGGTGAGCTCCTCCTGCAGGGCCAGGAAGTTCTGGTTGGCCTTCAGGTCGGGGTAGTTCTCCGCCACCGCGAACAGCTGGCGGATCCCGCGCGTGATCTGGTTCTCGGCCTGCGCCTGGTCCGGGACCGCGTTCGCGTCGATCGCCCGGGTTCGCGCCTCGGTGACGTGCTCGAAGAGCTCGCGCTCGTGGGTCGCGTACCCCTGGACGGTCGTGACCAGGTTCGGGATCAGGTCGTAGCGCCGCCGCAGCTGCACGTCGATCTGGGACCACCCGTTGTTCACGCGGGCGCGGAGCTTGACCAGACGGTTGTAGATCCAGATGCCGCCGACCAGCACCAGGGCGACGAGCACGGCGACGATCCACAGCCAGGTGGGCACGGCGGCATCCTAGCGCGCGGCGCCGAGGACCCGGTCGTAGACGGCCTCGAGGCGAGGCGCGACGGCCTGCCAGGAGAAGGCCTCCGCCCGCGAACGGCCCGCGGCCCTCAGCGTGGCGGCGAGCTCCGGTTCGGACAGGACGCGCCGGATCGCGGTGGCGAGGGCGTTCGGATCCCCCGGAGGGACCAGGAGACCGTCGACGCCGTCGCGGACCACCTCCCGGTACCCCGCGATGTCCGACGCGACCACCGGCACGCCGGCCGCCATCGCCTCGACGAGGACGATCCCGAAGCTCTCCTGCCCGGTCGCGGGCGAGACGAACACGTCCGCCGCGGCGTGATACCGGGGCAGCTCCTCGTGCGGGACGGTCCCCAGGCGCAGGATCCGGCTCCGGAGATCGCCGGGGAGCGAGCGGAGCAAGACGCGATCGCGCCCGTTCCCCGCCACGAGCAGGTGGGCCTCGCCGACCTCCCCGGCGAGCCGCTCGAACGCCCGCAGCATGATCTCGAACCCCTTCTGCGGATCCAGCCGGTTCACCCAGAGGATCTTCGGGCCGGCCGGGAGCCCCTGGACGGGCCGGCCCGGGTGCGCGAACGCTCCGACGTCGACGCCGTTCGGGACGACCTCCAGGGGGACGCGTACCACGCGACGCAGGAAGGACGCGGCCGCGTCGGAGACCGCGACCGCGGCATCGATCCGCGCGCTCACCTGACGCAGCGCCGGCTCGGCGAACTCCATCAGCCTGGAGCGATCGAGCGCCGCGTGGAACGTCGCGACGACGGGAGCGGTCGCGGCCAGGACCGCGAGCATCGAGGTGCTCGGCGTGAGCGGCTCGTGCGCGTGGATCACGTCGGGGTCGAACGAGCGCATCGCGGAGCGGATCCGTCGCCACGACCCCGGCGAGAACGAGATCGGCGCGACGGTTCCGCGGTAGGGAACGCGGACCGGCCGCCCGACGATCCGTACCCCGGCATCCGCCGAGGGTCGCGAACCGGGCGCGAGGATCGACGTTCGGTGCCCCCGGGCGCGGAGCTCGACGGCGAGCTGTCGGACGTGGACCTGCACGCCGCCGGGCGCCTCCCAGTCGTACGGGCAGACCAGGAGGATCCTCACCGAGGCTCGATCGGCGCGGCGGGCGCGGCGGGCGCGGCGGCCGTCGAGGCGGACCCGTCCCATGCCGGCTGGAACATGTGCCAGTCCGTGGGCTTGGCGGCGATCGCGCGCTCGAAGCGTTCGGCCATCAGCCGCGAGAGCGCGGCGACGTCCTCCCGGATCACGCCGGTGCGTTCGATCTCGAGTGGCTCCTCGATCCGGACCTCCCACCCGTCATCGCGCGTGTAGACCGGGCAGACGACCAGGGGCGCACCCGAGCTGAGCGAAAGCAGAGCCGGTCCGGCGGGTACCCGCCGGGTGGCGCCGAACATCTCGACCTCGGTCCCCCGCCCCGTGAGGTCTCGGTCGGCGACCAGCGCCACCATCCAGTTCTCGGACAGCAGCTGCTTGAGCTGCTGCCCGACGTGTCCTTCCTTGGTGAGCGCGACGATCCGGATGCCGAGCTCCTCGCGGTGGCGCAGGAACAGCTCGTACAGCCGGGGCGGCCTGAGCTCCTCGGCGACGGCCGCGATCCGGTAGCCGTTGGCGCCGAACCAATGGCCCGCCGCATCCCAGTTGCCCATGTGCGGCAGGGCGCAGACGCATCCCTTGCCGGCCTCGAGTGCGCGGTCGATGTTCTCGGCGCCGATCATCACGACGCGCTCGTTGAACTCCTGCACGGGCATCTTCCGGATCCTGAACGCGTCGAACCAGAAGCGCGCGTACAGCTCGAACGCCTCCCGTGTCGCGTGGTCGACGCGTGCGTCGGTGGGCTCGGCGCCGAGCACGCGCGCCTGGTTGGCGGCAACGGTCGCCCTGACACCGTGCAGCTGCCGATGGGCCACCCGCCCGAGCGTCTCGAACACGCGGCGGCCGGTTCGCTCCGGCAGGGACATCGCGAGCCACTCGGCGCCGCGGTACCCCCAGTACCCGAGCGTCTCCCGCCTCGTCTCCGGTTCGGCCCCCCGTTCCTTCCTTGGGGACGTCATCCCAGGTGCGGCCCCGGGGTCACAGGCGCTCCTCCTTCACGACCTGGCTCGCCCGGACGACGGAGGCGAGCAGCATCAGGATCGCCACGGCCCACGGCGTCCACCTCCAGCCGCCGATCAGGCCCGCCGCGATCAGCCCGTACCGGAGCGCCGGTGTGATCACGCCCTCCTCGATCCCGTACCCGAGCGAGCCCCCGCGGGCGCGGATGTAGGAGGCGAGGAAGCCCGCCGCGAGCGCGAACAGCGCGCCGGCCGCGAGCCACGGATCCTCGGTCCTCGACACCCACGCGAGCGCGCCCAGGACACACCCGTCGAACAGGCGGTCGCCGAACGAGAGCGCCACTCGCCCGAGACGGTCGTCCGGGCGCAACAGGACACCGCCGGCGACGAGGGCGGCGCCCGCGGCGAGCGCTGCGAACCCCGCCGGCTCGATCTCGCCGACCAGCAGGAGCCAGGTGGCGACGCCGATCGCGATGCCCGCGGCGATGCACAGGAGCGGCACCACCGCGCGTTCGCCCACCTGCGCTCGAACGCTCACCTCCACCACCCGCGCGAGGGTATCACCGGTGCTCGGGCGCCCAGAGGACGAGCCGGACTCGAGCCGGAACCCGGGGCGGCGCCCGCGCTAGAATCCCGGTCCCGTTTTCCATCCGTCCGATGGGGGGCCTCTTGAAGACCTACGAAGCCAAGGACATCCGCAACCTTTTGCTCGTCGGGCACGGTGGAGCGGGCAAGACCACGCTGCTCGAAGCGATGCTCTTCGCCTCCGGCGCCACGACCAGGATGGGGACCGTCGAGGACGGCAACACGGTCAGCGACTTCGAACCCGAAGAGATCAAGAAGGGCATCAGCGTCTCGCTCGGGATGGCGCCGATCGAGTGGAACGGCGTGAAGATCAACGTCCTGGATGCCCCCGGCTACGTCGACTTCATCGGCGACGTCCGGACGGCGATTCGGGCCGTCGACGCGGTCCTGTTGGTCGTCTCGGCCGTGGACGGCGTCGAGGTCCAGACCGAGGTGGCGTGGGAGCTGGCGGTCGAGGCCGGCCTGCCTCGCGCGATCCTGATCAACAAGCTCGACCGCGAACGCGCGTCGTTCGAACGGACGCTGGAGCAGCTCGTGCAGTCCTTCGGCACGCAGGTCGCGCCCCTGGAGCTCCCGCTCGGGGAGGAACACGACTTCGAGGGCGTCGCCGACCTGTTGGGGCGCAAGGCGTACCGCTACGGCGGCGGCCCGAACGCGACGGAGGGCGAGTGGCCCGACGACATCTCGGGCAAGGCCGATCCGTTCCGCGAGAAGCTGATGGAGGCGGTCGCCGAGTCCGACGACGCGCTGATCGAGAAGTACCTCGAGGAGGGCGAGCTCTCCGAGGACGAGGTCGTCCACGGGGTCAAGCGGGGGTTCGCTGAGGCCAGGATCGCGCCGGTGCTGTGCGCGGCGGCCGCCCGGCCGCTCGGCGTCGACCGCGTGCTCCAGTTCGTCGCCGACGAGTTCCCCTCCCCGGCCGACCGCGGCTCGGTCTCGGTGGTCAGCAAGGGGGGCGAGGAGAAGGAGCGGGCCTGCGACCCCGGCCAGCCACTCACGGCCTACGTGTTCAAGACGGTGTCCGACCCCTACGTCGGCCATATCACGATGTTCCGGGTGTTCTCGGGCACGATGCGGCCGGACTCGTCGGTGTTCAACGCGACGAAGGGCACCGAGGAACGCATCGGCCAGCTGTTCGCGCTGCGGGGCAAGGAACACGAGACGCTCTCGGAGGTGCCTGCGGGCGACATCGCCGCCGTCGCGAAGCTCGCGCACACGACGACCGGGGACACGTTCTCGACCAAAGACGACCCGGTGACGCTGCCGCCCATCGAGATGCCCGAGCCGCTGCTCGCGTTCGCGATCACGCCGAAGACCAAGGGCGACGAGGACAAGCT
>CBRGMI010000107.1:0-6346 GCA_967797495.1 uncultured bacterium | reverse complement strand
AGGCGCCGAACATGAACACCTCGCCGTGCGCGAAGTTGATCATCCGCAGGATCCCGTAGACCAGCGTGTACCCGAGCGCGATCAGCCCGATGATGGCCCCCTGGGCGAGGCCCAGGACGATGAAGTTCTTCCAGGTCGTCGTCGAGTAGCGCTCGTCGGCGGGCAGGGTCAGCGTCTTGTACGCGCCGATCGCGACCACGGCCACGATCACGATCGAGAGCACCACCAGGATGATCCGCCGCCAGGGGAAGCGCTCGAGCAGTCCGAGTTCCGCTCCGCGGACCTGCTCGTCGGTGGCGGTGGCCATCGCGCGAGCCTAGCCCATCCCTCCAGGCACCGCTGCGGGTGAGCACATGCCCACCCGCAGCGTTCGGTGCCCTTCGAACTAGATGACGTCGGCCAGCGTCTTGGTCTCCGAGAAGACCGGGTCGGTCGGGTCCACGCCACCCTCGACCGGCCAGTGGTCGTACTCGAACACGCCGATCGTCACGTCGGTCGCGCAGTCCCCGAGCGGGGTGCACGTGATCGTGCCCGTGACGCCCTCATAGCCGCTCGTCGCGAACAGCGCGTCCTTCAGAGCGGTCCGGGAGATCGTCAGGTTCCCGCTGCCGTCGTCGACGGCCGTGGCCTCGATCGCGTCGAACAGGATGTTCGAGGCGTCGAAGGCGTGGGCGTTGAAGACCGACGTCGGCTTCCCGAACTGGTCGATGTAGGCGGGAGAATACTCGTCCTTGTAGAACGCCCCACCCTGGAACGCGGTCACGTCCGGCGACGACGCGTAGTACGCGAAGTCCTTCACCGGAGCGCCCACCGTGTCCAGGAACGAGCTCTCCAGGCAACCGTCCGAGCCGATCTGGACCGTCCCCTTCGCCAGGATGTCCGAGCCCTGGGTGTAGCTCAGGGCGCAGACGGGGTTGAAGTTCGGTCCGTAGACGACCCCGGGATCGGTCGAGGCGATCTTCGTGAACACCGGACCCAGGTCCGTGTCGCTGCTGCTCACCTGCTCGGTATCGGTGATCGTGCCGCCGAGCGCCTCGAAGTTGTCGCGGAAGGCCGCGGCCAGTCCGTCGGCGTAGGGGCTCTCGTCGTTGATCGTCGCGGCGGAGTCGACCTTCAGCTTGTTGAAGACGAAGTCGGCCACGATCGCGCCCTGGATCTTGTCGTTGTGCGCCGTGCGCAGGTAGAAGGGCTGGTGCGCCTCCTCCGACGTCAGGCCCGGGTTCGTGTTCGAGGGCGAGATCAGGATGATGCCCTTGTCACCCAGGATCGTGTCGGCGACGCCGAGCGCCGCGCTCGAGCACGAGGTCCCGATCACGGCGACGATGTCCGGGTTGGCCGCGAGCGCGGTCGCCCCCGCCTGTCCGCCTTCCGCCGAGCACCCGTCGTCCTCCTGCTGGAGTGTGACGTCGTGCCCGAGCAGCTGACCAGGGGTCCCGTCGAACGTGTCGTCCAGGTAGTCGATCGCGAGCGAGATGCCGTTGTTGCTGTCCGTCCCGAGGAACGCGGTCTCCCCGGTGATCGAGAGCAACGACGCCAGCTGGATCGGATCGCCTGCGGCGATCTCCACGCAGCCGAACTCGTCCGCAGCGCAGTCGACGGCGCCGCCCGTGGCGGACGTTCCACCCGTGGCTGCTGTCGCTCCACCGTTGTCGTCGCCGCAGGAGGCGGCGACGAGCATCAGCGCACCGAGGAGCGCGAGCATCGCGAAGTACTTGCGGTTCTTCATCCAACCCCCCTCCAAAGATGTCCTACGATCGTGGTCGTACGCAAACGCGTATGAGGAACGGCGGTTCGCCCCCTTTCTCACCTTCCGTCGGGTGGTACCTATCACATTCCGCAGGTGGCGGGCCAGCCCGCCAGATGCCGGATGATCCCTGCCGACGCTCGTGGCCGACCGTCGTGAAAGGTGTACGGAACCGGGAGCACGCGCGGACTGCACAGGCAGTCGAACACGTGCCTACGAAGGCGTCGCCGCTCGGAACGCGCGGGCGAGCCGGAGGGCGGTCGCCGTGTCTCCGTCGAGCAACGGGCGGACGAGCGCGCTGCCCACCACGACGCCGTCGGCGAACCCGCACGCCTCGGCGGCGTGGGACGGCTCGGCGATCCCGACCCCCACGAGGAGCGGGCGGGACGCGAGCGGGCGGAGCCGCCCGACGAGCTCTGCGGCCGTCTCGGCCAGCCGGTCCCGCGCCCCCGTGACCCCGTAGGTCGCGACGCAGTAGACGAACCCCCGCGAGGCGTCGCCGATCGCGCGCAGGCGGTGGTCCGAGGTCCCTGGCGCCGCCAGGAAGACCGGGGCCACCGAGGCTCGCCGGCACGCGGCGACCCATTCGCTGGCCTCGTCGACGGGGAGGTCGGGAACGATCACGCCCGTGACGCCGGCGTCGACGCAGGCGTCGAGGAACGCCCCGTGGCCCGCGTGCCACACTGGGTTCGCGTAGGTCATGACGGCGACGGGGACCTCGAGGCCGGCCTCCTTGATCGAGCCGAGCACGCTCGATGGCGTGGCGCCGTCCGCGAGCGCGCGACGCGAGGCCTCCTGGATCACCGGCCCGTCCATGACGGGGTCCGAGAAGGGGATCCCCACCTCGATCGCGTCGGCCCCGGCCTCCTCAAGCCCCCGCAGCAGCTCCGCGTCCACGCCCGCGAGCCCGCCGGTGACGTACGGGACGAAGGCGCGGCCGCCCGCGTCCAGCCGCGATCGCAGGGTGGGCTCGAGATCAGCCACGCGCCGCCCCCCGGACCGAGCCCGACGCGGCCCGCACCGTCTCGAGGTCCTTGTCGCCCCGGCCGGACAGGTTGACCAGCACGAGCGAGCCCTCGGCCAGCGGACGCCGCAGGAGCCAGCCGATCGCGTGCGCCGGCTCGAGCGCGGGCAGGATCCCCTCGAGCGTCGCCAGCGCGCGGAAGCCCTCGAGCGCCTCCCCGTCGGTGACCGATACGTAGGTGGCGCGGCCCGCCTCCTTGAGGAACGCGTGCTCGGGGCCCACGCCCGGATAGTCCAGCCCCGCCGAGATCGAGTGCGTCGGCACCACCTGCCCCTGCTCGTCCTGCAGGAGGTAGGAGTACGAGCCGTGCAGCACGCCCGGCTCGCCGAGCGTGAGCGACCGGCAGTGCTCCCCGAGCCCGTCGCCTCGGCCCCCGGCCTCCACGCCGACGAGCCCCACGCTCGGTTCGGGGAGGAACGCCTCGAAGATCCCGATCGCGTTGCTCCCGCCGCCGACACAGGCGACCACCGTGTCCGGGTCGCGACCCTCGCGCTCGCGCAGCTGCACCCTGGCCTCGTCGCCGATCACGCGTTGGAGATCGCGGACGAGCGCGGGGAACGGATGGGGTCCCGCGACCGAGCCGAGGACGTAGTGCGTGGAGACCACGCTGGCCGCCCAATCCCGCAGCGCCTCGTTGAGCGCGTCCTTGAGCGTTCGGCTGCCTGACGTGACCGTGACGACCTCGGCGCCGAGCAGCTGCATCCGGGCGACGTTGGGCGCCTGCCGGATCGTGTCCTCCTCGCCCATGTACACGACGCACGGCAGCCCGAAGAGGGCGCACGCCGTGGCCGTCGCCACCCCGTGCATCCCCGCGCCCGTCTCGGCGATGATCCGCCTCTTGCCGAGACGGCGGGCGAGCAATACCTGGCCCAGGGTGTTGTTGATCTTGTGCGCCCCGGTGTGGTTCAGGTCCTCGCGCTTGAGGTAGATGCGGTACCCGGTCGCCTCCGACAACCGGGGCGCGAAGGTCATCGCCGAGGGCCGGCCGACGAAGTCTCGGAGCAGCGCGTCGAGCTCGCCGCGGAAGGCCGGATCGTCCCGGAGGCTCGACCAGGCCGCCGCGAGCTCGTCGAGCGCGGGGATCAGGACCTCCGGCACGTAGCGGCCCCCGTACGCGCCGAACCGACCCCGCTCGTCGGGGAGCGTTTCGAGCGTGCTCACGACGCACCCCGCAGCGATCGGATCGTGGCCCCGGGGTCGGGGGACCGCATCAGCGTCTCTCCGACCAGCACGGCTCCGGCGCCGGCGTCGATCGCGCGCTCGACGTCTCCGCGGGTCGAGACCCCGCTCTCGAGCACGGCGACGCGGTCCGACGGCACCTCCGGCAGCATCGCGAGGGCGCGTTCGACATCGACCTCGAGCGTCTCCAGGTCCCGAGCGTTCACGCCGATCACCGGCGCATCGGTCGCCAGCGCCTTGGCGAGATCCTCCTCCGAATGGGTCTCGACCAGGGCGCCGAGCCCGAGGTCGGCCGCGACCGCCAACATCCCCTTGAGCTCGAGCTCCGAGAGGGCCGCGGCGATCAACAGGATGGCGTCGCTGCCGGCGGCCCGAGACTCGATCACCTGCGCGGGGTGGATCAGGAAGTCCTTCCGCACCACCGGAAGATCCACGGCGAGCCGAACCGCGCGCAGGTCCGCGAGCGCGCCGTCGAACCGCGTCGGCTCGGTCAGCACCGAGATCGCCGCCGCTCCCCCCTCCTCGTAGGCACGCGCCTGGCTCGCGACGTCCGGTTCGGCGATCGCCCCGGCCGAGGGGGACGCCCGCTTGTACTCGGCGATCAGCGCCGGCCGTGTCCCTCGCAGGGCGTCCTCGAACGGTCGTGGCGGGGGGAGGTGCATCGCGACGGCCAGCAATCCCGACTCGTCGAGCGGGTCGCGTTCGAGGCGGCGCCGGAGGTCGCCGACGAGATCGGTCAGGAAGCCCATGGAGCCGCAAGTCTACGCACGCGAACGGCGCCGCCCGCGACGCGAGTCAGGCGACCGCGGCGATCGCGGCGCGCAGGTCGAGCCCCTCGTACAGCGCCCGGCCGATCACCGCGCCCTCGATCCGGCCGCCGAGCTCGGACACGGCCCGAAGATCGTCGACGCCCCTGATCCCGCCCGCCACGACGACCGGCACCGGCGAGGACTCCGCGAACGCCCCGATCGCATCGAGATCCGGACCCTCGAGTCCGCCGGCCCGCCCCACCTCGGTGAACAGGTACCGGCGGACCTCGAGACCGGCCAGCCAGACGAGGAGATCCCGGAGCGGCAGCTCGAGGTCCGTGCCGCGCGGCCGCACGGTGTCGCCGTCCGCCTCGATCCCCACGACGAGCCGGTCTCCGAACCGCCGCACGATCGCGCCGGCCCCGTCGCGATCGTGCAACGCGGCCGAGCCGAGCACGACCCGCTCGGACCCCCGCGCGAGCAGCGCGTCGACCTGCTCCGCGGTGCGGACGCCGCCGCTCGCCTGCACGGGCACCCCGAGGCCGCATACGGCACCGAGGACGTCGGCGTTGCCGACCTCGCCCGAGCGCGCGAGATCGACGTCGACCACGTGCAGCCGCGTGGCGCCCGCGTCGAGGAACGCCGTCGCGGCCGTCAACGGGTCGGCGCCGAACGACGCCGCCGCGACCTCGCCGTTCCCCAGGATGTGGACGAGGCGACCTCCGGCGACGTCGAGCGCCGGGATCACCTCGAGGTGCATGGGCCAGAACGCTACCGGGTGACCGCGGGGACGCCGGACGCCGGGAGGACGACCACGTCGTCCGGTTCGAGCGACGCCAGACGAACGGCCTCGGTCCCGAGCAGGACGCGCAGCTCGGAGAGCAGCCCGGCGCCGGGTTCGACGCGGAAGGTGCCCACGTCGAAGGGTCGCACGCCCTGGGACGAATGGAACCGCACCTGGACCGGCGAGGAGCCCTTGTGCGCCGCGAGCAGCTCCTTGAGCGTCGCGATCACCGCGCCGGTACAGCTCCGCGCGGTCAGGTCGATCACCAGGCGGCCGGCCGGAGGGGTCGGCCGCCCGCCATCGCCCAGATCGGGTTCGGAGACCTCGACCGCGCGCAGTTGCAGCTCCTCGCCGCGACCGCGTCGGTCGGCGCGACCCTTCACCAACAGGATCGAGTCGTGCTCGAGCAGGTGCTGGAGGCTCTCGTACTGGCCGGGGAACACGACCACCGTGACGCCGCCGGCCAGGTCCTCGAGCCGGAACTGCGCGTAGGGCTCGCCCTTCTTCGTGTAGCGGCGCGAGACCGAGGCGACGATCCCCGCGACCGTGACGAGATCGCCGTCGCCCAGGCCCTCGGTCTCGGCGATCTCCATGTCGGCGAGCGCGGCGAGCCGCTCCTTGACGCCCAGGAGCGGGTGGTCGGTCACGAACTGGCCGAGCACCTCCTTCTCCAGGCGGAGCAGGGTCCGCCGGTCGTACTCGTCGGACGTGATCACCCCCTCGTCGATCTCGTTCGTCGCCTGGTCGTCACCCGCGAACAGCGAGAACTGCCCGGCGGCCTCGGCCTTGCGCTCGGCCGAGATCGGGATCGAGATCTTGTCCTGGTTCTCGAGGAGACCGCGTCGCCGGTACCCGAACGAATCGAA
>CBRGMI010000106.1:0-6363 GCA_967797495.1 uncultured bacterium | reverse complement strand
CACGGCGAGTCGATGGTGCCGTTGCCCCGCCACGCGACCGTCGACGGGAAGCCGCTCACCGAGCTTGTCGACGACGCGACGCTCGAGCGCCTGTACGCGCGGACGCGCGACGCCGGCGCCGAGATCGTGGGGCTGCTGAAGAAGGGGAGCGCGTACTACGCCCCGTCGGCCTCGGCCGCACGGATGGTCGAGGCGATCGCCGGCAGGAACGACGAGCCGCTGCCCGTCTGCGCGTGGTGCACGGGCCAGTACGGGATCGACGGGGTCTACGTCGGCGTGCCCGTGACGCTCTCGGGAGCGGGCGTGTCCGAGATCGTCGAGCTCGACCTGAACGACGACGAGCTGGCGGCGCTCCGAGCGGCGGCCGAAGGCATCCGCGCGAAGTGCGCGGACCTCGCGTCGCTCTAGCGCACTCGCCCATCGGGGGGTCGCTCGCGACGCACCCACCGGAGCCCGAGGACGCCGCCCGCAACGAGCAGGACGCCGCCGGCGGCGGTGATCCACAGTCCCGGGGAGATCTCCACGCGCAGGTCCTGATCGAGCAGATCGGCGAGCCGCTCGCGCACCACCTCTTCGGGGAGCCCGAGCCGCACCGAGATCGTACGCGTGAGCCGGTCGTCCCCCTCGACGCCGCCGAACCGGTCCTTCGCGCGGATCGCGTCCGCGACCGGCAGCGCGACGCAGAGCGCCCCGAGGACGATCAGGGCGATCGCGAGACCGCGCCGTGTGCTTCGGGAGCCGGAGATCCGCATCGCGAGCAACACGAGGAGCGAGACCACGGCCGCGAACAGCACGACCTTGCCCTCCCACACGTCGATCCCGTGGACGGAGACGTCCGCCGCGTGTTCGACGTCGGCCGTGAACCCGATCGCGGCCCACTCGCGCGTCGCGCCCACGCCCGCGACGATCGCACCGAGCGCGACGCACGCCGTTCCGGCGAGCCGAAGGAGGGTGGGGCGAGCCGTCGATGTGATCTCCGAGGCCATCGCGGCATCCTCTCACCCCGCCGGACGCCCGGAAGCACCGCGGTTAGCATGGCCTGGTGATGGCGGAGTCACGCGAGATCGATGCGGGGGAGATCACTCGCGTGGTTCGGGACCTGTGCATCGAGATCAACTACAAGGTCCCCGAAGAGATGGTCCGGCTGGTCAAGCGAGCCCGCGAGCTCGAGGAGTCGCCGCTCGGACGGCAGGTGCTCGACCTGCTGATCCGCAATCAGGAGCTCGCCGCCGAGGGCGAGTACCCCTACTGCCAGGACACGGGGTACACCGTGATCTTCCTCGACCTCGGCCAGGACGTGCACGTCACCGGCAGCGACCTGTACGACGCGGTCGACGAGGGCGTTCGGCAGGGATACGGGGACGGGTACCTCCGCGGTTCGATCGTTCGAGACCCGTTGTTCGACCGCAGGAATACCGGCGACAACACGCCCGCGTTCATCCACACGCGCATCGTTCCCGGCGACCAAGTGCGGATCCAGGTGGACGCCAAGGGGGCCGGCTCGGAGAACATGGGCAAGCACGCGATGCTCAAGCCCGCCGACGGGCTCGAGGGCGCCAAGGAGTTCGTCCTGCAGGCCGTGGCCGACTCCGGCCCGAACGCCTGCCCGCCCGGGATCATCGGCGTCGGCATCGGCGGGAACTTCGAGATGTCGGCCGTCATCGCCAAGCGGGCGCTGATGCGCAAGGTCGGTCAACCCAACCCGGACCCCCGGATCGCCGAGCTCGAGGCCGAGCTGTACGAGAAGTGCAACGCGCTCGGGCTCGGACCCGAGGCGCTCGGCGGCACGCAGACGGTGCTCGCCGTCCACGTCGAGACGATGCCGACCCACATCGCGTCGCTGCCCGTTGCCGTCAACATCGAGTGCCACGCGCACCGGACCGGATCGAGGGTGATCTGAGGTGCCGGTCGAGGTCCTGGACGACGGTCGCAAGCGCATCTCGGCGCCGCTGTCCGACGACGACGTCCGCGCGCTCGAGATCGGCGACGTGGTCCTGGTGAACGGGACCGTCTATGCGGCGCGCGACGCCGCGCACAAGCGGATGGTCGAGATGCTGGACCGTGGCGAGGAGCTTCCGTTCGACATCGCGGGGCAGATCGTCTACTACGTCGGCCCCACCCCCGAGCGGCCGGGGAACGTGACGGGCTCGGCCGGCCCGACCACGGCCAGCCGGATGGACACGTGGACGCCCCGGCTGCTCGAGCTGGGCCTCAAGGGCATCATGGGCAAGGGCGGACGTGGGCCCGCGATCCGTGCCGAACTCGAGAAGCACACCGCCGTCTACATGGCGGCGCTGGGTGGCGGCGGCGCGCTGTCGGCGCTCACGGTTCGGGGGCAGGAGGTCATCGCGTTCGAGGACCTGCAGACCGAGGCGATCCGGCGGATGGAGCTGGAGGACTTCCCGGTCTGGGTCGTGAACGACTGCCGGGGACGCGACTTCTACGCCGAGACGACCAAGCCCTGGAGAAAGAACGACCTGCTCCCGGAGGCGCTGCGCGTTCCGACCGACGAGTGGGCGGGGAAGAACGGCGGAGGCTGATGCGCCGGTTCCTCGACGAGCTCCGGGTGCACGTTCGGAACTTCTTCACCAACTGGCACGAGTACGACGCGCCGGTGACGACCAAGCTTCGGCTCACCTTCCGCAACCGCCTGCACGCGACGTTCTCGCGCGCGCAGTGCTGCGGCCATCACGGCGAACCCGGCTGTTGACAGCTCCCTCCCGGGGAGCCCGGTCCGGGCTCCGAACACCACGCGCACCCGAGCTGACTACGTCGTCGTGGCCGACCTCGCCCGCTTGGGGACCAGTCCCACGATGACGTTCGCGGTGCCACCCACCACGAGACCGAGCCCGAAACCGCCGAGCACGTCGAGCGGCGCGTGCGCGCCCAGGTAGACCCGGGCGAACGCGACCAGCGCGACGACGGCCCACGGGACCACGCGCCAGCCACCGCGGAGGTAGGGCGTGAGGACCCACGCGAGCCCCGTGAGCAGGACCACGTGGCCGGAGACGAACGAGGCCCCGGCCGTCGGCGTGTCCCCGCGGACGATCGCGTCCGCGATGGTCTTGCCGGGCCGGGAGCGCTCGACGAGCTGCCAGACGATCCGCTCGAATACCAGCTTCTCGACCGTGACGAGCAGGCAGGCGATGGCGAGGCGCCACCGACGGAACAGGGCCGCCCCGAGGGCGACGATCGGGCCGACCGCGAGGACGCCCAGCCACTGCACCCACTGCATGACCGGCGACAGCGCCTCGGGGAGCCCGTTGATCGCGTGGAAGACGGCGAGCTCCGCCGGTCCGACCGTGCCGTCCGAGACGACGACCGCGCAGGGGAGGAACAGCGCGAGCCCCGCGAGCGAGACGAGGGCGTCGGTCCTTCGGCGAACGACGCGCCCGCTCATCCGCGCAGCTCCTCCTCGATCGTCGCCGCGACCTCGTCGGTCGAGGAGGTGCCACCGAGGTCGGGCGTGCGCGCGTCTCCGCGTTCGAGCACCCGGTCGACCGCGCGTTCGACGGCGGTGGCCGCGGCGATCTCGTGCAGGTGGCGGAGCAGCATCGCCCCCGACAGGATCATCGCGATCGGGTTCGCGACGCCCCGGCCGGCGATGTCCGGGGCGCTGCCGTGCACGGGCTCGAACACCGCGTACTCCCATCCGAGGTTCGCGCCCGCCGCGAGCCCCAGCCCGCCGACCAGCCCGGCGCACAGGTCCGAGATGATGTCGCCGTACAGGTTCGGCAGGAGCAGGACGTCGAACTCGGCGGGTTCGCGCACCAGCCGCATCGAGAGCTGATCGATCTCCATCTCCTCGAACCAGACCTCCGGATGCCCCTCGGCCTCGATCTGTCCGATCGACAGGAACAGCCCGTCGGAGAACCGCATGATGTTCGCCTTGTGCCCGAGCGTGACCTTGCGCCGTCCGTGCGCCGCCACGAACTCGAGCGCGAACCGGACGATCCGCCGCGCGCCGGTCACCGAGATCGGCTTCACCGTGAACCCGGAGTCTTCGCGCAGCTCGTGCCCCGAGAGCCGCAGGAGCATCTCGCGCAGCCCCAGGGCCTCGGGCGTCCCCCGCTCGAATTCGATGCCCCGGTACAGGTCCTCGGTGTTCTCGCGGATCACGACGAGGTCGACGTCCGGGTGCCGCGTCGGCAGCCCCGGGAGCGAACGCGAGGGGCGCACCGCCGCGAACAGGTCGAGCGCCTGCCGGAGCTCGACGTTCACGCTCCGGAACCCCGACCCGACCGGCGTGGTGATCGGGCCCTTGATCGCCACGCGCGAATCGCGGATCCGGTCCAGGATCCGTCCTGGGAGCGCGGTGCCCTCGCGCGCCAGGACGTCGGCGCCCGCCTCCTCGACCATCCATTCGATCGGGACGCCCGTGGCGTCGAGCACGCGCCGGGTCGCGTCGGAGACCTCTGGCCCGATGCCGTCGCCGGGAATGAGGGTTACCAGGTGCGCCACGGCCGAACCCTATCGGGCGTTCGGCGCCGAGCGATCGAGGGAGGGGGCGGCCGGCGTGTCAGAAGCGGTCGAACAGGATCGAGCGCTTGACCTCCTGGATCGCCTTCGTGACCTCGATGCCCCTGGGGCACGCGTCCGTGCAGTTGAACGTCGTCCGACAGCGGAACACGCCGGTCTTCTCCGACAGGATCTTCAGGCGCTCCCTGCCGGCCTCGTCCCGCGAGTCGTAGACGAACCGGTGGGCGTTCACGATCGCCGCGGGCCCGACGTACTCCTCGTCGCCCCAGAAGATCGGGCACGAGGTCGTACACGCGGCGCACAGGATGCACTTGGTCGTGTCGTCGAACCGGTGGCGCTCCTCGGGCGACTGGAGGCGTTCGGTGTCGGGCTCGCCCGAGTCGTTGATCAGGTACGGCAGGACCGAGCGGTAGCCGGCGAAGAACGGCTCCATGTCGACGATGAGGTCCTTGAGGACCGGCAGGCCGCGGATCGGCTCGACCGTCACCTTCGGTGCGACGTCGCGAACGATGACCTTGCACGCGAGCGCGTTCTTGCCGTCGATCATCATCGCGTCCGAGCCGCAGATGCCGTGCGCGCACGAACGCCGGAGTGCCAGCGTTCCGTCGTGGTACCACTTGACCTGGTGCAGCGCGTCGAGCAGCCGGTCGTCGGGGTCGGCCTGGATCTCGAACTCGTCCCACCACGACTCCTCGCCGCGGACCTCGGGGTTGTAGCGGCGGATCCTGAGCGTGAGCGTCACCGCGTGCGCCGAGCCGGCGGCGAGCAGGTCCGAGCCCTCGAGGACCTCCCCCAGTCCTTCGGATCCGGTGGCGGCCATCAGTATTTTCGTTCCATGGGCACGTAGGGTCCAAGCTTGACCGGCTTGTGCTCGAGCCGGATCGAACCGTCGTCCTCACGGTACGCGAGCGAGTGCTTGAGCCAGTTCGCGTCGTCGCGAAGCGGGTGGTCCTCCCGGTAATGGCCTCCGCGGCTCTCGTCGCGGGCCAGGGCCGCCGCCACCAGCGCGTCGGCGCACTCGAGCAGGAACCCGAGCTCGACGACCTCCATCAGCTCGGTGTTGAACATCGCGCCGGTGTCCTGCACGTAGACGCGCTCGAACCGCTCGTGCAGGCTCCCCAGGATCTCCTGCATCTTCCGCAGGCTCTCCTCGGTCCTGACCACGAACGCGAGTTCCTGCATCGAGTCCTGGAGCTCGTTCCGGATGTCCGCCGCGTTCGCGCCCTCGGGGCGGTTCAGCAGGCCGTCGACCATGTCGCGGACCGTGCCCTCGGGGCGTTCGGGAAGCTCGGGCAGGTCGGCGTCCTCGCAGAACCCGGCGGCGTGCGCGCCGCCGCGGCGGCCGAACACGACGATGTCGAGCAGGGAGTTCGTTCCCAGCCTGTTCGCGCCGTGCACCGACACGCACGCACACTCGCCCGCGGCGTACAGGCCGGGGATAGGCGCCTCGTCCTGCCCGACGACGACCTGCCCGTCGACGTTGGTGGGGATGCCGCCCATCGCGTAGTGCGCGGTCGGCTGGATCGGGACGAGCTCGGTGGTCGGCTCGACGCCGAGGTACACGCGGGCGAACTCGGTCACGTCGGGCAGTTTCTCCTCGATCACATCCCGCGGAAGGTGTCGCACGTCGAGCCACACGGCGTCGCGGTTGGGTCCGTCGCCGCGACCCTCCTTGATCTCCTGGAAGATCGCGCGGCTCACCATGTCGCGCGGGGCGAGGTCCTTGACCGTGGGGGCGTATCGCTCCATGAAGCGCTCGCCCTCGCGGTTCAGCAGGATGCCGCCCTCACCTCGGACCGCCTCCGAGAGCAGGATGCCCATCTTGTACACGCCGGTCGGGTGGAACTGGAAGAACTCCATGTCCTCGAGCGGCAGCCCCCGGCG
>CBRGMI010000105.1:0-6396 GCA_967797495.1 uncultured bacterium | reverse complement strand
GGAAGCGATCAACGGCCCGCGGGTATCCGGGTGACGAGCGTCCTCCAGGCCGAAGAGCTCCAACGGCTCCTCGACGGTGCCGGTGTCGAACCGCCGTATGTGATGGTCGGCCACTCGTACGGGGGCTTCATCGGCCGGCTCTTCGCGGCCCGATATCCGAACGAGACGTCGGGGCTGGTCCTCATCGACTCCAGCCACGAGGACGAGATCGGGCCGTACCGTCGCTATTACGGCGACTCGCCGGAGGGGGACTGGGTGGACGGCGGCGACCGCATCGACATCGACGCCACCGCCCGAGCGCTCCGGCGTACGGCGCGCGATCTCGGCGAGCTGCCATTGGCCGTCGTGAAGGCCGGGAGGTATGAGGACGTGCTCAGCACGCGTCTGTGGGACCGCACGCAGGCAGACCTGGCCACGCTCTCCTCGAACTCGGTCTTCGTGCAGGCGACCGGCGGTCACTTCGTCATGAACGACGACCCACAGGTACTGCTCGCAGCGATCGTCGCCGTCGTCGCGGGCGCCCGATCTGGTGAACCGCTCTCCTCATGCGAGCGGGTCGTCGAAGGTACCGACGGCTCGTGCCCGGGCTCCGCATAGGTGGGCGGAGGACGGTCCGCGGCTAGGTCTCGATGTCCGGGAGCTCCGAGAGCCACGGCGTCCGGTACCCGTCGCGGTCCCACAGCACCGGGAAGAACGACTCGTCCATCGACAGGTCACCGTGCCGGCGGTACCGCGAGTAGTTCACGTCCACGTTCGTCTCGTGGAAGCGCGCGTTCGAGGGCAACATGTGGGAGACGAGTCCCATCCGGGCCACGGTGCCACTGCGGTTCGGCTCCGAACCGTGCCACGTCGCGTTGTGGTGGAACGCACCGCCGCCGGCCTTGACGACGACCGGGACGATCTCGAGCTCGGACACGTCCGGGGGCTGGGCGTCCCGAACCCCGGCCAGCCAGTCTTCGGGCGCGTGAAACTGCGCCCGCGAGGGAGGCGAGACGCCCCAGTGGTTCGAGCCGCGAACGTACGCGATCGGACCGGCGTCGGCGGCCGTCTCGTGCAGGGACATCCAGCACGTCACCATCTCGGGTGGCACGAGATAGTCGGCGTACGACCCGTCCTGGTGGAACCCGATCGCCTTGGTCCCCGGCGGCTTCCACAGCACGTTGTCCTGCAGGATCCGAACCCCCTCGTACCCCATCAGCTGCGCGGCGAGCCGGCCGAGCCGGGCCGAGAGCACCTGCGCCGCGATGACCCTGTCCGACTTCCACGCGTTGCAGAGCTGCCGGGTACGGTCCTCCGGATCCCGGCCCTTGACCCAGTTCACCTCGTCGGGCCGGATCCCGGTCTCGTACTCGCCGTCGAACAGCGGCAGGTAGCGCTCGCGGAGGCGTTCGAGCGCCCGGGGGGCGATCAGGCCCTCCTCCACGATCAGGAACCCGTCGGCCCAAAACGACTCAATCTGCTCGTCGGTGAAGCGTTCGAGAGGATCGGCGGCGACGTCGGTCGCCACGCCTAGGACCTCGGCCGCGTCTTGTCCGGGTCGTAGAACGGGAACCGGACCACGGTCGCGGGGATCCGCTTCTGCAGGCCGTCGAGCTTGCCGACCTCGACGCCGGTCCCGAGTTCCGCGAACCCGACCGCCACCCGCGCGAGCGCGATCGTCGCCTTCAGCACCGGCGAGCGGGCCCCCGAGGTCACGACGCCGATCTCCTGTCGCCCGACGAAGACGGGGTCGCCGTGCCCGGCCGACTCGTTGCCCTCCACCGCCAGCCCGACGAGCGTCCGCTGCGGGTGGGCCTCGCGTTCCTGGAGGGCGGCGCGCCCGACGAAGTCCTCGTCCCCCCGCAGGTCGACGGCGAACCCGATGCCCGCCTCGAACGGGTCGACCTGCTGGTCGTACTCGTTGCCGGCCACGATCAGCCCGGCCTCGATCCGAACGATGTCGAGGGCATCCAGGCCGAACGGCGCGAGCCCGCGCTGCTCGCCGGCCTCCCAGATCGCGTCCCAGACGGCCGCGGCGTCGTCGGGATGGCACCAGACCTCGTACCCGAGCTCGCCCGTGTACCCCGTACGGGAGACGACGATCGGGATCCCGTCGAACGCCCGCACCCGACCCACGAGGAACCGGAACCACCCGAGATCGTCGAGCGACACCTGGGCGGGCGGGGTCCACACGACCTCGCGCAGGATCTCGCGGCTCGCCGGCCCCTGCACGGCGACGTTGTGGAGTTGGTCGGTCGAGGGCTTGACCCAGGCGTGCAGCCCGCGCCGCTCCGCCTGCTCCTTCAGCCACACGCCGTCGTAGTCGTCGCCGCCCACGAACCGGAAGTTGTCCTGACCGAGGCGGAACACCGTGGCGTCGTCGATCATCCCGCCGGCCTCGTTGCACAGGGCCGTGTAGGTGACCTGGCCGACCGAGAGCCGCCGCGCATCCCGCGTGATCGTCGACTGCAGCAACGCCTCGGCGTCGGGCCCGAGGACCTCGAACTTGCGCAGGGGCGACAGGTCCATGATCGCGGCCCGCTCGCGGCACGCCCAGTACTCGGCGACCGCGCCCTCGTTGGAGAAGTGCGAGGGGAGCCAGTACCCGTTGTACTCGACGAGGTTCTTCGTGAGCGCCTCGACCCTCGGGTGGAACCCGGTCTTCCTGGTGAGCACCGGCCGGGACTCTGGGGTCACGCGGTGGGCGATCGCCGCGCTGAACTGGTGCTCGGGCGAGTAGACGCGGACGTGGACGTCGGTCGGATTCCACGCGTTCGCCGGGTCGATGTCGTCGGGGCAGGCCGACGAGGCGCACACGAGGTCGGTCATCGCCCGGAACAGGACGTAGTCGCCGGGACGCGACCAGGGCTCGTCGGAGACGAGCACGTTCTCGGCGTTGAACGCCGTGTTGAAGAACAGGTTGAGGGCGGGCCAGCCCTTGCGCTTGGCGACCTCGTACACGACAAGCGCCCCGTTGAAGTTGTCGGTGCAGTTCACGTGGCCGGGGTAGCCGAAGTCCTCGTAGTACTTGGCGTTGCACGCGAGGCCGAACGTGTCGTGCCGCCCGACCGTGTCACGCACGACCTCGACGAGCGGGTCCATGTCGGCGTCGTAGAACTTCCCGAACAGGCCCGGCATGGGGTACGCGCTGCCCATCAGCGTTCGGGTGACGGTGGAATCCAGGCCGCGCTCGATGCCGTCGTCGAGCTTTCGGCGGTGGAAGGCGAGGAAGTCCGAGCACTGCTTGCCCTCGACGTCGATCACCTGGATGAACTCGCCGGCCTGCACCTCGTAGCTGCGGGCGGTGGACCGGTCGATCCGGAAGTCAAGGCGGGGTTCGGCGAGCGGAGGCGGGAGCTCGACCTCCTGCGCCGAAGGGGGGCTCGCGCGGTGCACCTCGACGACGAGGTCGCTCGGCGGGGGAGCGCCGTCGACGAGCCGGCCGGCCGGGGCGGCCACGATGAGCACGCCCTCGCGGTCGGCGCGGAACGACTGTTCGGAGCCCGGCGGGGACCACTCGTCGAAGAGCCGGACGGCCATCGCGCGGCTCGGGTCCAGCCCGCGGCCGGCGAGATCCTGCACGACCTCCCGGGCACCGTCGACCATCGAGGCGACGAGAGCCCGAACCACGGTCGCGGGGGCCTCGGCCCGCGCGCCGATCGCCGCCGCCGCGTCCGAGCCGTCGGGGGCCAGCATCGTGAGCTCGGCCACCTGGCCGCCGTCGACGTCGATCACGGTGAACCGGTCCTCCGGCGCGATCGCCAGCACCGTCACGCCGCCCGGACGTACCCAGTACTGCTCGAAGGACGGGTCGGCCGCGCGAAAGCCTCCCACGAGGAGCTTCGACGGGCCGCTGCCGACCGCCATGCGCTAGGCCCTCTTCGCCGGTTCCTTGGGCTCCTGCTCCGAGGCCTCCGACAGCAGCTGCTCGGCCAGCTGGCGCTTGCCTTTGGCGTCGAGCTTCTTCACCTCGTTCTCGACCGCCCGGCGGTTGTACGACTGGTTCCAGTAGTCGAGCGACTCGAACCCCAGGAGCACGGCCTTGCCCACGAACTGCCGCAGCACCTCGTTCGTCGGCCCCATCACCCAGCCCGCCTTGGCGTCGCGCAGGTAGCGCTCGAGCTCCATGTCCCGCTTGTAGCCCGAGCCGCCGCACGCGTGCAGCATCTTGTCGACCACGTGCGCCACGTTCTTGGCGGCCTCGAACTTGATCTGCCACGCCCAGTGCAGGTAGTTGCCCCGGGCCAGGGCCCCGGGTTCCGGATTCCGGGTGTTGCCGTCGGTCTCGCGGTCCATCGCCTGGGCGACCGACAGCACGAACAGGCGGGAGGCGTTCGTGTCCATCAGCGCCTCGCCGACGTAGTCCTGGATCGTGGGGTAGTCGGCGACGCGCAGGCCCACGTCCACGTGCTTCTTGCGCGTGGTGTGCCGCTTGGCGATGTCGATCGCGCCGAGCGCGAGCCCGTTCCACACGGACGAGGAGCCGATCAGGAACCAGGGGTCGACGGACTCGTCGTTCGAGTTCGCGCCGTCACCCTCGGGCCCCACGATCTGGGTGGCGGGGATCTCGACGTTCGGGACCTCGATCGGGCCGGACTGGTTCCCGCGCAGGCCGAGCGCGTCCCAGAGCGACGGCTGCGATTGCACGTAGTCGCCGTCGACGACGAAGACCGAGAGGTCGTCGTAGCCGGAGAAGTCCGGGCTCGTGGTCTGGACCACGTAGAAGTCGGCGAACCCGCCCGACGTGGTCCAGGAGGCCTTCTTGCGGACCCGGTAGCCGCCGTTGGATCGCTCGGCGCCCGAGGAGACCGGGTACCAGAAGTGTGAGCCGGTCTCGGGGTCCGAGTACGAGAGGGTCCCGATCTTGCCCGAGTTGAGCGGGCGGATGTACTTGTCCACCAGCTCGGGCGTCTCGCGCAGCATGATCGCGTTCACGGCGCCGATGTGCATCACGTAGCACATCGCGGTCGAGGCGCAGCCGTACCTCGCGATCGTCTCGCACACCATCGAGTACGCGACGTGGTCCTCGCCCAGGCCCCCGTACTCCTCGGGGACGGTGAGTCCCAGGAACCCGTGCTCTCCGAGGAGCTCGAGGTTCCGACGCGGGAACATCAGCTCGTCGTCGAACCGCTTGGCGTTGGCGCGCAGCTCCTGCTCGCAGAGCTCGATCAGGGTCGCGCGGAGCTCCTTCTGCCGATCGGTGTAGACCCAGTCCGGATCCCAGTCGTACCCCAGGCCCCAGAACGGCTCCGAACCCCACATCTTCTCCGACATCGGCTCCTCCAGTGCGTGGCCCGCGGGCGGGGTCACATCCTAGTTTCGAAGGCTGTACCCGGACAACGCGGACGAGCCCGGGACGCGCGACGGGGCGGCCCGCGGCCGCCCCGTCACCGAAACCGAGCACGTCGAGCGCTACCCCGGGACCGACTCCTCCCGCAGGAGCTCCATCTGCTCCACCGTCGGCATCACCGGGACGTCCCGATCACGGAACGTGATCTTTGCCCGGTCCTGCACCGCGCGCCGATAGAAGAACAGGAGCACGGACAGGAGCAGGATCCCGACCCCGACGAAGAACGGGAAGCCGGTGAACTCGTAGAAGCCGACGTACGCGGCCAAGTCCTGCTGCGTGACGCCGTAGATCACCAGCACGAGATTGAACAGGGCCAGCAACCCGGCGATCGGGAGCCACGCCGGCCCGACTTTGATCGGCCTCGGCCAGTTGGGCCGGTCTCGCCGGAGCAACAGGAACCCGCTTAGCGCGAGGACGTGCGCGAACACATAGCCGATGTTGGACAGGTAGAGGATGGCCAGGTTGTTCGCCCCCATGAGGAGGATGAACCCGGTGTTGACGAGGAGGTCGACGGTCATGCCACGTGCCGGCACGTGGAACCGGTTGAGGTGGTACAGCCACTTGATCGTCATGTCGTCGCGCGCGATCCCGTACAATGCGCGACCTCCGTCGGCGGTCGCCGAGTTCATCGACAGAACCAGGCTCGCGAGCAGCGAGATGATCGCGATGCTGCCGAGCGTGTTGCCGACGATCTCCTTGAACGCCGTGACGTAGTAGGCCCCCGAGTCGCCGGCCGTGCCGACCACGCCGCCAAGTCCCAGCGGGAGCAGCGTGTACACGAGGAGCGAGAACACGGCGGCCGTGCGCAGCGCGAGCGCGGTGTCCCGCTTGGTGTCGTGGTACTCGGGTGCGAAGCTCGCGCACACCTCAATCCCGTAGGCGGACCAACACATCAGGAAGAGCCACATCAGGGAGAGCTGGAACAGGCTGAACGGCGCGTCGGCGACGTTCTCGTAGGTGATGTTCGAGCTGTGCCAGTCGCCGGTGAAGTACGGGAAGACGATGAGGATGACCAGCGGGATCATCAGCAACGCCCCGGTCACGTACCCGACCGCGAGCGAGGGTTT
>CBRGMI010000104.1:0-6416 GCA_967797495.1 uncultured bacterium | reverse complement strand
CGGATCGACGCCCGCTGGCTCCAGCCGTCCACGAGCTCCTTGAGCGACGCCCCGATCCGGGTCCCGCCCTCCCAGTCCTCGACCAGGTGGCCGATCTCGCGCAGCGCCCGGTCCGGATCCTTGGTGCGGAGCGTCCGGGTCACGCGGGTCAGCCGCGTCCCGAAGCAGAACACCTCGACGCGCCGTCCGGCGGCCATGGCGGCGAACGCGAACTGCATCAACGCTCGCGAGTACGGCGCCATCGAGCCCGAGATGTCGAGGATCAGCACGAGCGGGCGGGTCCGACGTCCACGGTCGCGCCACGCGCGCTGGAACGGCTCGCCCTGTGTCCGCAGCGACCGACGGAGCGTCCGGCGCACGTCGAACCGCGCCCCCGACCCTGCGGGGCGGTAGCGGCGCGTGTGCCGCATCGGCAGCTGCACCGCGAGCCTGCGGATCAGGTGCGTCACGCGCAGGCGCTCCTCCTCCGTCAGGTCGCCGAACGACTTCTCGCGAAGCATCTCGGCGGCGCTCGCCACGATCCGGATCGACGCCTCACCGTCGGTGAGCGCGTCCTCCTCGAGCTCGTGCCATTCCCGCGCGATCACGTGATCGTCGACCGCGTCGCCCTCGACCTCGCGTTCGTCCTCGCCCATGCCGTCGACGTCCGGCGGCGAGCCGGGGGTCGGGAGCTCGAGACGGAACCCCGTCCCGAACCACGCGGCGAACGCCTCGTCGAACGCCTCGACGTCCTCAGGGCGCGAGATCAGCGAGGATCGGCCGGCCCAATACAGGTCGTCGCGTTCGAGCAGGCCGAGCGCGCCGGCCGCGCGACAGAACGTGACGATCCGCCCGGTGCCGACGGGCAGACCGCGGTGCCGCAGGTCGCGGCCGAAGCCGATCAGGCGCTCGAGCGCGCCGGGGTCAGGAGCGCTCGCGACCATCGACGACCTCGCCCAGGCGGTCGACCGCGAGCCGCTGATCGTCGTGGTCCTTCAGCACGGTGCCGAGCGTCGCCGCCGCGATCTCCTCGTCCAGGTGCTCGGCGCCGAGGAACGAGACCGCGTTCGCCCAGTCGATCGTCTCGGCCACGCCGGGGCGCTTGGCGATGTCGAACCCGCGGAGCCGGCTCACGGCGGACGCGACGTCGCGCGCCAGCGCCTCGGGGACCTCGGGCGCGCGGGCGCGGATGATCTCGATCTCGCGGTCGAGCGCCGGGTGATCGATCCAGTGGTACAGGCACCGGCGCTTGAGCGCGTCGTGAAGCTCGCGCGTACGGTTCGAGGTCACGATGACCACGGGCGGCTCCTCCGCCGCCACGCGGCCGATCTCGGGGATCGTGACGGCGAACTCGGACAGGACCTCGAGCAGGAACGCCTCGAACTCGTCGTCCGCGCGGTCGAGCTCGTCGACGAGCAGGACGGCCTTGGAGCCGGCGCGGATCGCCGCGAGCAGCGGGCGCTCGACCAGGTACTCGGGGCCGAACAGGTCCTCGACGTTGGCCTCGGCGGTCACGTCCTGCATCGCGCGGACGGCGATCAGCTGCTTGGAGTAGTTCCATTCGTAGAGCGCCTGGCTGGCGTCGATGCCCTCGTAGCACTGGAGCCGGATCAGCTCGCGACCCAGGAGCGACGCGAGCACCTTCGCGACCTCGGTCTTGCCCACGCCGGCCTCGCCCTCGAGCAGCAACGGCTTGTCGAGGGACACGGCGAGGAAGATCGCCGTCGACAGCCCCCGATCGGCGAGGTAGTGCTGGCGCGCGAGCCCTTCCTGGAGCGACTCGACCGTGCTGAACGGCATCCGACCCATCGTGCCCAAAGCCTACCGGTCGTCCGGCCCAACCAAGGGTCCGAGACCTAGGCTTCGGGCGCGGTCGGGGGCGGGGCGGCGAGCACCGGGGCTCGGATCCCGCGTTCGCTCAGCCGCTGGGTGATGCGAGCGCGCAGGATGCGTTCGACGTCGATCTTCTTGGACGGCTTCGTCTCGGCGACCGCCCGGATCACGACATCGCGATCGTTCGTCGTCTCGACGCCCAGCACCGACGGCCCGTCCATCACCCACGCCTTCATCTCGGCGTCCTTCCGCAGCTCGTCGCGGAACTCGTCGAACAGCTCGTCGAGAACCTCGCGCACCTGCTCCGGGTCCTGGCCGTACGCGATGTGCGTGTCGACGATCGCGCGGGCCCACCCTCGCGATTTGTTGCTCACAAGCACGATGTTGCCGTTCGGGACGATATGGAGGGTGCCGTCGTAGGCGCGGAGGGCGGTCGCCCGCAGCGTGAGCCATTCGACCCGCCCCAGGATGGGGTTCGCCGGCGTGCGGATCTCGACGATGTCGCCGACGCCGAACTGGTTCTCGAGCAGGATGAAGAACCCGGTCAGCGTGTCCTTCACGATGCTCTGTGCGCCGAACCCGAGCGCCACGCCGGCGATCCCGGCGCTCGCGATGAACGGGGCGAGAGGGACATCCAGGTAGTTCAGGATCAGCATCCCGGCGAGCACCCACACGACCACGACGAACGTCGCGGAGAGCGCGTGCGCGAGGGTCGCCGCGCGCTGCAGGTTGCCCGCCTCCGAGACGCTCGGCGCCTGCTCGAGCTTGCGCTGGAAGCGACCCACGATCACCCGCAGGATCAGCGTCGCGAGGATCGCCGCCACGATCGTGATCACGATCGGCACGCCCACATCGCGCAGCCACGTGCCCTCATCGAGGAAGGCCAGCATGAACTCCATCTAGGCAGACCCACGGACGAGCGTCAAAGACCGAGGCCGGGCGCGAAGCGCCCGGCCTCGGTCTGCCGTGCGGGGCGTCTCCCCGACGTCTATCTCGCCCGCGCCTCCTCAAGGGCTCGGCGCACCAACACCTTCACCAGCTCCAGGCGGTACTCGGCGCTCGCGAACGCGTCGCTCGGCGGGCTCGTCCCCTCGGCGGCGCGCTGCGACGCGGCGGCCGGATCGGCGCCGCCCGCCAGCTCCTCCTCCACGCCCGTCGCCCGCACGGGTCGGTCCGCCATGTTCGTGAGAGCGACCGAGGGCCCCGCGCCGTTCTGCGCGAGCGCCGCGACACCCACGAGCGCCCAGTCCTGCGCCCGGCGGTGGAACTTCAGGTAGCTCCAGCCTCGACCCGTCGTCGTTGGGACGCGGATCTCGGTCAGGACCTCGTCGGTCGCCAGGTCGGGTTCGAACAGGCCCTTGAAGAAGTCGCCCGCCCCGACGCTCCGAACGCCCCCGGGCCCCCGGACGACCATCTCGGCGTCGAGGGCCACGAGCACGCTCGGCATGTCCGACGCCGGGTCGGCGTGCGCCACCGAACCGCCGATCGTCCCGACGTGGCGGACCTGCGGGTCGCCGATCTCGCCCGCCGCGTACGACACGATGGGACACAGCTCGTGCAGGACCTCGCTGTTCGCCACGTCGTGGTGCCGCGTGAGCGCCCCGATCGCGACGCGGTCTCCGTCCTGCTTCACGTACTTCAGGTCCTCCAGCCGCGAGATGTCCACGAGCAGCGACGGCCTGGCCAGACGCAGCTTCATAAGCGGCAGGAGCGAGTGACCGCCGGCGAGCAGCTTGGCGTCAGCTCCGTCGGACAGCGCCTGGATCGCCTCGTCGACCGTGCCCACGCGCCGGTACTCGAAGGGCGCCGGGATCATGCCGCACCCCCCTTCGCGTCGCGGATCGCTTTCCACACGCGCTCGGGCGTCGCCGGCTTGCCGATCTCGGTCACGCCGAGGTGCGACACCGCGTCCACGATCGCGTTGATCACCGCGGGTGGGGCCGCGATCGTCCCGGCCTCGCCGATCCCCTTGACGCCGAGCGGGTTCGTGGGCGACGGGGTCTCCGTGCGGTCGAGCTCGAACGCCGGCATCTCCGCGGCCGAGGGGACGAGGTACTGCGTCAGCGTCCCCGTGACCAGGTTCCCCGCCTCGTCGTACAGGACCTCCTCGTAGAGCGCCTCACCGATCCCGAACGCCACCCCGCCGTGCACCTGCCCGTCGACGATCATCGGGTTGATCACGACCCCGCAGTCGTCGACCGCCACGTAGCGGAGCAGCTGGGTCGCTCCCGTCTCGGTGTCGACCTCGGCGACGCAGACGTGGGTCCCGAACGGCCACGTGAAGTTCTTCGGGTCCCAGGTCGCGACCGCGGTGAGATCGGGCTCGTACCCCTCGGGCAGGTCGTGCGCCGTCCACGCGGACACGGCCAGCTCGGGGATCGTTCGGACCTTGTCGGGCGCGCCCTGCACACGGAACGCCCCGTCCCGGAACTCGAGATCGTCCTCGGCCACCTCGAGCTCGTGCGCCGCCAGCGTCCGCGCCCTGTCCTTGATCTTCTGCAGGGCGACGTGCAGCGCCGCGCCGCCGATCGAGATCGAGCGCGAGCCGTAGGTGTCCATGCCGAGCGGAGCGATCGACGTGTCGCCGTGCAGGACCTCCACGTCGTCGGGGTGCACACCCAGCTCGTCGGCCGCGATCTGGGACCAGGTGGTGTCGTGGCCCTGGCCGTGGGGCGAGGTGCCGATCGTGAGCGTGACCTTGCCGCTCGGTTGGCACCGCACCTGCGCCGCCTCCCAGCCGCCCGCGGCATACCGGAGCGCGCCCAGGATGTTCGACGGCGCCAGCCCGGACATCTCGATGTAGCTGGAGAGCCCGATCCCGATCTGTTTCACCTCCCCGCTCTCGCGGCGAGCGGCCTGCTCCTTGCGGTACTGCTCGTAGTCCGCGAGCTCGAGCGCGCGTTCGAACGCCGGGAGGTAGTCCGCCGAATCGATCTGCAACCCCATCAGCGACGGCTTCGCCTCCGCGTGGCTCGGCGCGAAGCTGATCCGCCGGATCTCGGCCGGGTCCTTGCCGACGTGCCGCGCCACGGTGTCCACCGCGCGTTCGACGACGTAGGTCGCCTCGGGCCGTCCGGCTCCCCGGACGGCGTCCGTGGGCGCCATGTTCGTCATGACGCCCGTGAACTCGTACCAGTAGCCCTCCGTGTCGTAGGGGCCCATGTACACCCAGCCCCCGAGCTCGGGGATCCCCGGCGTCAGGAGCTGGAAGTACGCGCCCATGTCGCACAGCTCCTTCACCCGGAACCCGAGGATCTTCCCCTCCTCGGTCGCGGCGACCTCGACGTCGTGGATCACCCCGCGTCCGTGGACGGTGACGGCGTAGTTCTCCGAGCGGTCCTCGATCCACTTGACCGGGCGGCCGGTCCTGCGCGCCAGTGCGAGGCAGAGCGCCTCCTCCGCGTACACGTTCAGCTTGGCGCCGAACGCCCCACCCACGTCGGGGGCGACGATCCGAAGCTTGTGCTCGGGGATCCCGGTCGTGCCGGACAACGTGACCCGAGCGATGTGCGGGATCTGCGTCGACGTCCACAGCGTGAACTCGCCCATCGCCGGCGCCACCGACGCGACCGCGCCGCGCGGCTCGATCGGGCTCGGCGTGATCCTCGGCGCCTCGAACCGGAGCCGCAGCTGCACGGGCGCGTTGTCGAACACGCCCTGGTCGCCGCCGCCGCCGTGGCTCCAGTGCACCACGGCGTTGGTCCCGAGCTCGTCGTGCACGAGCGGCGAGCCGTCCTTCATCCCCTCCTCGACGTCGAGGACCGGATCGAGCTGCTCGTACTCGACGTCGACGACCTCGGCCGCGTCGTCCGCCCGGCCGCGCGACTCGGCGACGACGACGGCCACGCCGTCGCCCTGGAACCGCGCCTTGTCCTTCGTGATCGGCCAGTGATCCGAGGTCTTGATGTCCTCGGTGATCGGCCAGACCATCGGCAGCGGGCCGGCCCACTCACCGGACAGGTCCGCACCGCTCCAGGCGCCGACCACGCCCGGCATCTCGAGCGCCTTCGAGACGTCGACGTTCACGATCCGCGCGTGGGCGAACGGGCTCCGCACGACCGCCAGGTGCAGCATGCCGGGGAGCGTCAGGTTGTCGACGAAGGTGCCCTGCCCCGTGATGAGCGAGGCGTCCTCCTTGCGGGGGACCGACGTTCCGACGAACTTCTCGGTGATCGCCATCTCGCCCCCTCAGGCCTTCGCGCCGGACATCTGACCGGCCGCGTCGAGGATCGACTTCACGATGTTGTGGTAGCCGGTGCAGCGGCAGAGGTTGCCCTCGAGCGACTCGCGCACCTGCTCGTCGGTCGGGTTCGGGTTCTCCCGCAGGTAGCTGGCCGCCGCCATGATCATGCCCGGCGTGCAGTAGCCGCACTGGAGGCCGTGGTTGCGATGGAACGCCTCCTGGATCGGATGCAACTGGCCGTCGGCGGCCATCCCCTCGATCGTCGTGACCTCCCGCCCGTCGACCTGCACCGCGAGCAGGTTGCACGACTTGACGGACTCGCCGTCCACCAGGACGGTGCACGAGCCGCACGAGGTGGTGTCGCATCCGACGTTGGTCCCGGTGAGCCCGAGGGTCTCCCGGAGGAAGTACACGAGGAGCG
>CBRGMI010000103.1:0-6425 GCA_967797495.1 uncultured bacterium | reverse complement strand
CGGCTCGGCACGTCGCGGAAGTACGCGGTCCCGCTCGCCGAGCATCTCGACCGGAGCGGGGTCACCAGGCGTTCGGGCGACCTCCGCTTCGCTCGCGGGGCAACGAGCGCCTCGGGCGGGTCCCCCGCTCAGCCGAGCTGAACCAGCAGCGCCACCTCGACGGCCGCCCCGAGCGGCAGCTCCGGGACGCCGACCGCCGCGCGGGCGTGCCGGCCCTCGTCGCCGAAGACCTCGACCAGCAGATCGCTTGCGCCGTTCGCGACCGTCGGCTGCTCGGTGAACCCGGGCGCCGAGGCGACGAACACGTCGACCTTCACGATGCCCTTCACGCGATCCAGGCTCCCGAGCGCCGCGCGGAGCGCCGCGAGCGCCTGGATCGCGCACCGGCGAGCACCGGCGGTCGCCCCCTCGGTGGTCACGTCCGCACCCACCGAGCCCCCCACGGTCACCGCCCCGTCCTGCATCGGGACCTGCCCCGCCACCCAGGCGAGGTCGCCGACGACCTTCACGGGGATGTACGACGCGACGGGCTGCGGGGCGGGCGGGAGCTCGATGCCGAGCTCGGCGAGCCGTTCCTCGATCACGATGACCACCCTCCTTCGGGGGATGCACGGCCTCATGTCGGGCCGAGCGTCGCGGCCGGAACGATGGGCCAAACCGATGAGCTAACCGATGGGATGGTTGCAGAAACGGATCGGCGCGGTGCCTAGCCCGCCTGGAGGGCCTCCTGGCGGAGGCGTTGGCGCCGCTCGTACTCGTTCAGCCCGCCCCAGATCCCGTGCGGCTCGCGGATCCGAAGGGCGTAGTCGAGACAGGGTTCGCGGACCGGGCATCCGGTGCAGATGGCCTTGGCCTTGACCTCGCGGGCGGCCTTCTCCTCGCGCTTCTCGAAGTAGCTGGGCGCGAAGAACAGGGACGTATCCTCGCCCCTGCACGCTCCGTCGAACTGCCAGCCCCAGGTCCAGCCGGCGCGCATCCGCTCAACCACCGGGTCGCTCTCCCGTGTCCGATGCCTTCGATAGGTCTTTCGTAACTGAACGTCCGGGGGATTCCGCGGTTTGCTCGGCCGGGTGGATACGCAGGGAATCGCAACAGACGGGGCGGCGATCCAACGGGCTAAGGTCGCCGGTGGCTGGGGACTAGGCCTCGTGCGGCAGATCTGGGCCCTGGACGGGCGGGGGCTCCTGCTCGACGCGCAGGATCAGGCCGTCCACCCCACGGACGCGGATCCGGCTCCCGGCCGGGATGGGCCCGTCGGAGCTCCGGCCCCGCCACAGCGCCCCCTTCACGAAGACCGGACCGTCGGGCGTGAGCTCGCCCCGGGCCTCCCCGACCAGCCCCACCAGCCCTCGCTGGGTGGAGGTGAGCCGGTCACGGGACTGCACCGCGACGGTCAGGCCGAAACCCCAATACAGGAGCGCGGCGATCGAGCACGACCCGATCAGCCACGGGGAGACGTCGATCTCGTCGGCGACGCCCCGGAAGACCAGCACCGACCCGGCGACGAACGCGAGCATCCCGACGATCGAGAGCGGCCCGAGCCTGCGCAGACGGACGTCGAGCGAGAGCAGGCCGATCCCCGCGAGGAGCAGACCGAGCCCGAGCGGGGAGAACGGCACAACCGTGAGTCCATAGACGGCGAGCGCCAGCATCCCGAGCCCGCTGAACCCCGCGAACCCGAACCCCGGCTGGGTGGCCTCGAAGGCCAGCGCCGCGAGCCCCAGCACGAGCAGGACGTAGATCCAGGTCGGAGACGCGGCGGCGTGGAGCACGCGATCGAACGGCCCGAGGTCGGTGAACCGCACCGTGACCCGCTGCTCCGCCTCCGACGTCGCGATCTTGGTCTCGAGCGTCACCTCGCCGTCGGCGGTTCCGACGGTGCGGCCGTCCACCCGATCGAGCAGGTCGGTGATCGAGGCCGCGGCGACGCTGGCGACGTGGCCGTCGAGCGCGGCCCGCGCCGGCACCGGCCGGTCGGGGAAGGACAGCGGGGTCTCGCGCCCTCGCTCCTGGACCCAGCCCGTCGCGAGCGCCTCTACCTCGCCCACCGGGATCTCGGGTTCGTCCCCGGCCAGGTCGAGCGGTTCGAGCGGGCCGACGCCCGCCCCGGGGGCGACGGCGCCGAGGCTCGCCGCGTACAGGAACAGGAGACCGGCCCCGGCGGCCTTGGCGGGCGCCGGGCCCGCCCACACGATCACCGGGACGCTCGCGTCGTGGATCCGCTGGGCCAGCGCGACGGCCTCCTGGTCCAGCGTCCCCGCGCTGTCGAGCTGGACCACGAGCGTCGACCCCTCGCGCTCGGCCTCCTCGATCGAGTCGACGAGATACGAGGCCAGCGTCCGGTCGACGGAGCCGTCCACCTTGGCCACAAGGACCGAGGGGGTGTCCTGGGCACCGGCAATGCCGGCAACCGTGCAGATCAGGGCGCTGAACAGCAAGAACGGTGCGGCGCGGCGCATGGGCGTGGCTCATCGTACCCGGGCCGCGAGGGGCTATCCTTTGGGCCCCCCATGCGGGCACCTCCCCGGCATCGGCCGAGATCTCACGAGCCGCTCCAGACCCGCGAGGAGACGGTGCGGGTTCCCGATCTCCGTCCACGCCAGGTGATCGCGCCGCTCGTCCTGTTCGTCCTGATCGCCGTGATGGCCGGGTTCGCCGCGGTGCTCGCCCTCGCCCTGCTCCCGATCTTCGGGGCCGCGGGCGAGGGCGTGAACGCGTTCCGCGAACGCCTGGATGCCGCCGGCATCGGCAGGGCCGGGATCCCCCACCTGCCTCAGAGCTCGACGATCTACGCGGCAGACGGCAAGACGGTCCTCGCCGAGATCTACCTCGACGAGAACCGCCGGTACGTCAGGGTCGGCAAGATCGCCCCGGTCGCCCAGCAGGCGGTGGTCGCGATCGAGGACGACTCCTTCTACGAGCACGGCGCGCTCAACTTCCCGTCCCTGATGCGCGCCGCCATCACCAACCTGATCGCCGGCGACATCGAGCAGGGCGGCTCGACGCTCACGCAGCAGCTCGTGAAGAACGTGCTGATCGACTCGCCGCAGCAGACCTTCGCGCGGAAGTTCCAGGAGGCGGCGCTCGCGATCCGCGTCGAACGCAAGTACTCGAAGGACCACATCCTCGAGCTCTACATGAACGAGGCGTACTACGGGAACGGCGCCTACGGGATCCAGACGGCGGCCGAGACGTACTTCGACACGACCGCGAGGGATCTCTCGCTCGGACAGGCGGCCCTGCTCGCCGGCGTGATCCGGGCGCCCGGCACGTACGACCCGGTCGCGCACCCCGAAGCGGCGACGGCCCGCCGGAACCTGGTGCTCGATCGGATGTCGGAGCTCGGGGTGATCGATCCCGCCGACGCCGCGAAGGCACAGGCCAAGCCGCTCGGGATCGCGAAGGACGCCGGCGAGTTCAAGGAGAAGGTCGAGCCGTTCTTCGTCTACTACATCCGGAACCTGATCCTGGACAACGCCGACGGGGAGTTCGACGCGTTCGGACAGCGGCGGATCGAGCGCGTGCACACGCTCTATCAGGGAGGGCTGAACATCTACACGTCCCTCGACCCCTCGTGGCAGGAGTACGCGCAGGAGGCTGTCGATGCGAGCCCGGCCATCCACCCTGGGAGGAACAGCCCGGACGTCTCGCTGGTGTCGGTCCGGGCCACCGACGGCGCGATCAAGGCCATGCTCTCGGGCAAGAACTACGACCGGGATCAGTACGACCTGGTCTGGCGCGGGACCCGGCAGGTGGGGTCCGCCTTCAAGCCGTTCACGTTGACGGCGGCGTTCGAGGAGGGGCTCCCGCCGGGCAAGGTCTACTCGTCGGAGTCGCCGCTGTGCAACCTCGAGGGATGGCGCAGCGCCAGCGGCTGCGTGAGCAACGCGGAGGGCGGGGGCGACAGCGGGTACCTGGACCTGTGGAGCGCGACACAGGACTCGGTGAACGTCGTCTTCGCGCAGCTCGCGCTCGACGTCGGACCCGAGCACATCGTCGACGTGGCGCACCGTATGGGGATCACCGTCCCCCTGGACGCGGTTCCCTCGATCACGCTCGGCGTCGAGGAGGTCCCGACGATGGACATGGCGGCCGCGTTCGGGACGCTCGCGAACGACGGCAAGCGCTGCAACGCGTGGGCCGTCCGGCGGGTGGAGTTCGCGAACGTCCCGAAGGACGCCCCGAAGGACGAACGCGTCCTGTACCAGCACGAGCCCGAGTGCGAGCAGGTGATCAAGCCCGAGATCGCGCACCTGGTGACCGCCATGCTGCAGCGGGTGGTGTGCTGCGGCACCGGCACCGCGGCGAGCCTCGGCCGTCCCGTGGCCGGGAAGACCGGTACCGCGCAGGACTACACGAACGTGTACTTCGCCGGCTACACGCCCCAGGTCTCGACCGCGGTCTGGGTGGGGTTCCCGAACGGTCAGATCCCGATGGACACGTACTACGGAGGGTCGGTGTTCGGTGGCACCGTGGCCGCACCGATCTGGCACGACTTCATGGTCAAGGCGATGGCGGGCCTCCCGGTCGAGGGGTTCGAGGCGCCGCCGCCGCCCGAGTACGGGCCGGTGCCCGCAGTCGTGGGCCTCCCGATCGAGGAGGCGGAGGCGAAGCTGGCCAAGGCGAACTTCACGCCGATCCGTGAGCAGGTCCGGTCGTTCGAGCCGGCCGGGACGGTCGTCTCTCAGGCCCCGGGCGGCGGCGCCCGGCTCCGGTTGGGGAGCGCCGTGAGGCTCGGCGTGAGCGACGGCAAGGGCGAGGCCGTCGTGATCCCGCGTCTGACCGGCCTCACCCAGGCCGAGGCCGAGCACCGGCTCGAGAGGCTCGGGCTGGTCGCCGCGGTCGAACGGGTCCCGGTCGACGACAAGCATCTGGAGGGGATCGTCGTGGATCAGACGCCGATCGGCGACGGCTCGAAGATGGTCAACGTCGGCGCCACGGTCACGATCGACGTCGGCGCCTTCGACCAGGGCAACGGGAGCGGTGGCGGGACGGGTGAGGGCGGGAACGGCAACGGGGGTGGTGATGGAGGTGACGAGGGGTCGCCGGCGATGCCGTCCGAGGCCCTGTTCCCGCGCGCGATCTAGCGCTCAGCCCGCGAGACGCTCGCGCACCTTCCGCTGGACCACCGAGCCGTCCACCTTGCCCTTGGCCGAGGCCATCACGGCGCCCATGACCTTGCCCAGGTCCTGCATCGAGGTCGCGCCCGTCGCCGAGATCGCGCCGTCGATCAACGCGTCCACCTCGGCGTCGGCGAGCCGTTCGGGGGCGAAGGGCTCCAGCACCTCGCGTTCGGCCCGCTCCTTCTCGGCGAGCTCGGTCCGCCCCGCCGACTCGAACGCCTCGATCGACTCGGTTCGCCGCTTGACCTCCTTGGCCGCGACCTCGCGGACCTCCTCGTCGGAGAGCTCGTGCAGGACCTCCTTCTCGCGGTTCGTGATCGACGCCGCGAGCATGCGCAGCGCGCCAAGGCGGACCTTGTCCCCGACCCGCAGGGCCGCGGTCATCTGCTCGCGCACCTGTGCCTTCAGCGTGGGGTCGCCCACGTAGACTCCCCTCCCGTGCTCGCCCGCATCCTGTTCGCACTCGCCGGCATCGCCGTGGTGGGCATCGCCTACGGCGTCGCGATCGAACGGCGAGCGTACCGGCTCGTGCGTCGCGGTCTCGCCATCCTACCGGCGGACGGTCCGGAGACCCTCACGGTCCTGCACCTGTCGGACCTGCACTTCGTGACCGACGACCCGCGCAAGCGCGCGTTCCTCGCGTCGATCCCTCGGGCCGACGTCACGGTCGTGACCGGCGACTTCCTCGCCGAACCCGAGGCGGTCGAGACCGCGGTCGCAGCCGTGCGGGGGACGCGCGGCCGGCTCGCGTCCTGGTTCGTGCTCGGCTCGAACGACTACTACGTCTCTCGGGCGACGAACCCGCTCCGATACTTCGTCCGCCCCGGTCGCCGGAAGCCCCGGCGCCCTCGGCGCGGCCGGTCGGAGGAGCTGTGCGCGCTCCTGCGCGCGGACGGCTGGAGCGACCTCACGAACCGGCGCGACGAGCTCGACCTCGGTGGGCTGGCGATCGAGCTCCTTGGACTCGACGACGCGCACATCCGGCGTCAGGACCTGCGCGTCGCGCCGCGCCGCTCGCCCTCGAGGTTCGGGATCGCCGTGATGCACTCACCGGACTCGGCGCCCGAGATCTCCTCCTGCGGCTACCAGTTCGTCGTCGCCGGACACACGCACGGCGGCCAGGTACGGCTGCCGCTCGTGGGAGCGCTCGTGACGAACTCGCACCTCCCCCGGCGGCTGGTGTCCGGGCTCATCCGGATGGGAGGATCGTTCGTGCACGTCTCGCCCGGTCTCGGGACGAGCAGATACGCGCCGTTCCGGTTCCTGTGCCCGCCCGAGGCGACCCTGCTGGAGCTGCGCCGG